>JBPCTU010000065.1:0-15806 GCA_051011515.1 Acidimicrobiales bacterium | reverse complement strand
GCGCTCACCAGCAGGATCAAGGCGGCACGTCGCGCGATAGGTGACGATGGGACCGCCCAGAACTTGATCCGCACCGTGCACGGCAGGGGTTACGAGTTCATTGGCGACGTTCTTCAGACCGATGAGTCTGCGACTCCGGTGCCACCCGCAGACGACCGCAAGTCCGACCGCATTCCCGCCGGGTTGACCGGGCTGGTTGGTCGCACGGCCGACTTGGCCGAACTCGGAGATCTCTTGACTTCGAGTCGCCTCCTGACCCTGGTAGGTCCTGGTGGCGTCGGAAAGACGTCATTGGCATACGAGCTGGCTCGAACCCACGGCTCCAAATACAAGAACGGAGTCTGGGTGGTAGAGCTCTTGTCGGTCAGTGATCCGAGTGCCGCGATCGATGCCGTTGCAACCACACTCGACGTTCAGACTCGCCAGGGTCGCCAACTTGACGAAGCGGTGGTCGACGTACTGGCGCCGCTCGAGGCGCTGATCGTTCTGGACAACCTGGAACACGTCATCGAACCGATCTCAGGCCTGATAACGAAGCTGTTGCCCCAAGCACCTGATGTGACAGTTCTGACGACCAGCCGCGAAGCGCTACGAGTGGCAGGTGAACAGCTCTGGCATGTACAGCCCCTCTCGGTGGTCGAGCAAGACCCGCGCACCACCAGCTCACTCGACGACGACCGCGGCTCGGCAGTCGCCTTGTTCGTCGAACGAGCTCAAGGCGTCGACCCTTCCTTCAACGTCTCCCAACAGTCCCTGGACCAGGTGGCCAGGATCTGCGAACAACTCGATGGCATGCCGCTCGCGATCGAGTTGGCTGCCGCCCGAACAACCACCTTCGACGTCTTCGAGATAAACAATCGACTCGACGAACGATTCCGCATCCTCAGAGGCACTCGTCGCGACGCCGACCCCCGGCACGTCGCGCTCGCGGACAGCTTTGCCTGGTCCTACGAGATGCTCAACGACGATCAACGGGCGATCTTCGACCGTCTCTCGGTCTTCGTCGGACCCTTTGGGCTACAGGGAGTCGAAGCCGTGTGCGACACCGGTGACGTCGACGTAATCGAAACCCTCAGCGACCTCGTTGACCGGTCCATGGTGACCGCTCGGCGTCGGCCGGGCCGAGCTAGGTACGAACTGCTGGAGACGCTCCGAGCTTTCGGCGCGCAGAATCTGGGGTCGGATGAACAGCTTGAACTCCGAGACCGCCACGCCGACTATTACCTCCACCTCGCTCGACAAGCCGAGGTCGCTCTGAATGGTCCCGATGAAGGCCGGTGGAGCCTCGACATGGCCGACGCGTTCGCCAACCTTCGAGCGGCGCAAGCACATCTCTTGAGCACTGGCGCTACCCACGGAGCATTCGAGTTGATCACGGCCGTTCGCGAGTACTCGATGCGTGCCATGCGCTACGAGATTCTGTCGTGGTCCGAGGCCGCGATGACTGCGCCTGGTGCCGAGCAGAGCGAACTCCATCCCGCCGTCAAGGCCATCGCTGCCTACGGAAGCTGGATTCGGGGCGAGTTCGACCGTGCTCGCGATATGGCGCTCGAGGTGCAAGCCGAGGAACTCGAGCGCGGGCTGGCGCCTTCTGGGATCGCCGAACGTGTGTTGGTCAACGTCTACACCACCTTCGGCGAGGGTCAAGCCTCGACTACTCAAGGAGCCCGCCAGATCGAGCTGGCCGAAGCAGCGGGTGAGCCTGGCAGGCTCGCCCATGCGCACTATATGAACACCATGGCGGTGCTGAGCCGTGAGGATGCGGACCCAGCGGTCGGCCGAGCGTCGGCGACCAGATCTCTGGAGATAGCCGAGAGCATCGAGAATCCGACAGCGTTGGCCGGGGCCCTCTACGCCGACGGCTTCGCCAATCTGGACGATGCGGCCCGCGCCCATGCATCGTTCACCAAGAGCGAAGAGATCGCCACGGAAGCCGGCAACCGGTGGATGGGCGGATTCGCCAAGACCCAGCTCATCCTCGAGAGTGTCCGGCGAGGCGACACGTCGACGACCGTGAGAACTGATCTGGCCGGGCTGATCGATCAATGGTTCAGGGCCGGTGATTGGGGCAACCAGTGGCCCGTAATAACGTTGGCGATGCTGGTACTCGAGATGGCGGGTAGTGACCATGAAGCCGCTCAGTTGATCGGAGCACTCGAGGAGAATGTCGTGGTGGGTCCTCCACCGCTGTCCACCAAGGACCAGGCATCCATCAGTGCCGCGGTTCAAAGGCTTCGGGACCGCCTGGGCGACGCGCAGTTCGATGCGCTGAGGTCGGTAGGTGCGGGGCGCCCTGTTAGCGACGTGGTGGCGTTGGCTGAATCAGCGCTACTCAGCGAGTAGGCACTGAGGCCTCGCTTCAGTGGATGGAGCCCGCTCCCTCTTTGAGGCTCGGAGCGTCACGGCCAGTACGGAGCGCGATGATCTCGGCGCAAATCGACACCGCTGTCTCCTCGGGGGTACGGGCCCCGATGTCGAGCCCGATCGGAGACATGAGCCGGCGCAGCTGATCGTCGGTCAGGCCCGCCTCGACCAACCGTTTCGTACGATTGTCGTGAGTCTTCCGACTGCCCATGACTCCTATGTAACCGACGTCGGTCTCGAGCGCTCCCACGATTGCGGGAACATCGAACTTGTTGTCGTGAGTGAGCACACACACGGCGTCGCGGGGCCCGAGAGTGTGACCGACCTCGTCGAGAAGGTCGTTCGGCCACTTCACCGCGATGTGATCAGCGGTCGGGAACCGTTGGGGAGTGGCAAATACCGGGCGAGCGTCACAAACGGTGACCCGGTAACCAAGGACCTTGCCGATGCGAACCAACGCGGCCGTGAAATCCACAGCGCCAAACACCAGCATCTGCGGCGGCGATGCGAACGACTCGATGAACACCGCGACCGTGTCTTCACGAGCTTCACCGCGCTCGCCGTAGTGGCGAACGCCGCTGCGTCCAGCGGCGAGCTCGCCTCGCATGTCACGTACGACAACACGATCCAGGTCGTCATTTCCTAACGTGCCCTGGGTCGTGCCTTGACCCTCCAAGTCAGGGGTCGCCAGCATCTTGGCGCCGGTGTTCGGTCCTTCCACGACAGTGGCAATCGCGATTGGCACCTCGTCGGCCAGAGCTTCCCGTAGTGACTCGAAGATGGGCGTGTCAGTAGTCATGTGCGACTACCAGTCGAAGGGTTCGATGAACAGGTGGATGGTTCCCCCGCAGGTCAATCCCACAGCAAATGCCTCATCGTCGCTGTAACCAAATGTCACCATGCGCCGATCACCCGTGGCGATGACATCCAGTGCCTCCTCCACTACTGCCCCCTCGACGCAGCCTCCGGAAACAGACCCGACAACTTGGCTGTCTTCGTTGACCGCCATGGCTGCGCCGGGGTCACGGGGCCCCGACCCCTCGAGGTCGACGACCCGAGCCAACGCAACTGCCTTGCCCTGCCGTCGCCAGCGGTCCAGATCGTCAACGATCTCTCTCATTGTGCCCTCCGGCTTGTGGATAGCGCTGGAGCGGTCGAACCATCTCCAGCCAACAACTCTGCCAGAACCTCGAGCGAATCGAGACAATGGCCTTCGATGAACCGGTCAACATGAGGTAGGGCCGCTGCCATTCCCTGAGCCAACGGTTCGTACCCTGGTGAGGCCTTGAGAGGGTTCACCCAGATGACCTCGTGAGCCACGCGCGCGAGGCGACCCATCTGTTCTTCCATGACCGCCGGTTCGCCTCGGTCCCAGCCGTCCGACAACAGCACGACCGTCGCTCCCCTGGCCATCCCTCGTTGGCCCCATTCGTCGTTGAAGTCTCGCAGCGAGTCGCCCAGGCGGGTGCCACCACTCCAATCCTCTACCGCATCGCTGGCTCTGGCCAGGGCCCGGTCGGGGTCACGCGTTGTAAGCTCTCGCGTCACCCGGGTGAGTCGAGTACCGACGGTGAACACCTCGACCCGCCTCCGGCCGACCACCGCGGCCTGCACGAAGCGCGCCAGCGCTCTCGCATAGGTCTCCATTGATCCCGAGATGTCTAGAAGGAACACCACGCGCCTCAGCCGGGTCCCCGGTGTCGTGAACTTACGTTCGATCGGTTCGCCTGCGGTTCGCAAAGCCTGTCTGACTGTCCGGCGCAAGTCTGGGTGCCCGCGCTGGTGATGTGTCGCCACCCGCCGCCTGGACGCTCGGGAGCCGCCCACAACGACTATCCGCTCCATCAGTCGATAGGCCTCGGCCAACTCCTCATCCTCGTACTCGGCGAAGTCCTTCTCTCCGAGGCGTTCGTGTGGGCTGTACCGAAGCGTGATGAGTGGAAGATCGGTGTCGGCCTCCTCGGCTTCGCCTCCATCGGAGTCTTCGTCATCCATGGCCAGCATGACCTCTTCTTCGTCGGGGGAGGCTGCATCTTCGATGAAGACGTCAACCCCTTCCCAGAAGGCGGCGAAGACGTGGTCGTACACGTCGATGAGTTCGGGATGCTGCACCAGAGTGGCCCTACCGGTCCAGTAGACGGGGTCACGAGATGTCAGGCCGACGGCCCCAAGAGCCTCGTAATATCGCACCGCCGATCCGACCGGAACCTCGAGGCCGGCGCGCCGGAGCGAACCCACGAAGGCCACCGCAATCCGCTCGACCTGCCCGCCGGAACCCTCGACACCTGGCTGGCCCGTCGGGGACATCTACCCCGCCTGCGCCATCACCCGCTGAACCAGTTCGGGCAACTGATTCTCGAGAACCCGTGCCTGGTCCTCCCGATATTTCAAGACCGCGCCGAGCGTCGCCTCGATCGTCTCGCCCGTCAGCTCTGTGGCGCCGAGTCGAGCCACAGCCTCGGCCCAGTCAATACTCTCCGCGACCCCCGGGGGTTTGTACAGGCCGCCATCGCGGAGTTCTCGGGTCGCGGCTGCGACCTGTCTGGCCAGAGGCTCGCCAACACCTGGCGCTCGGCTCATGATTATCGCTACCTCTTGTTCGAACGCCGGATGATCGACCCAGTGATACAGGCAACGGCGTTTGAGCGCGTCGTGAACGTCCCTCGTGCGATTCGAGGTGATGATGACGCGAGGTGGTGTCTCGGCAGCGAACCTGCCGACCTCGGGTACTGTCACCGCGTAGTCGGACAACACCTCGAGCAGGAATGCTTCGAACTCGTCATCAGCGCGGTCGACCTCGTCGATGAGCAACACCGGCGGTAGTTCGTACGAATTCGAAACTGCCTGTAGCAGTGGCCGCTTGACCAGGAATCGCTCGTCGTAGAGCTCGTCCTCGAGTTCGGTCTCCGAGCTGGCTGACGCCCGGCCCGATGCCTCCGCCGTTCGAAGGTGCAGCAGCTGGCGGGTGTAGTCCCACTCGTACACCGCCTGTGAGGCATCCAATCCTTCGTAACACTGCATCCGGATCAGGTGCCCACCAGTCCAAGTACTCAGTGCGTTGGCGACCTCGGTCTTGCCGACGCCCGGCTCACCCTCGAGGAACAAAGGGCGCTGCAGCGACATCGCCAGGAACAGCGCCGTCCCAAGGCCTTGGCTGGCCAGGTAACCCTGAGCCCCCAGACCCGCAATGACGTCTTCTACGTTTTCCGGCTCGACGAAACCCATGAATGACCCAGGTTACCGGCGTGGTGAACGGCTGAGGGATTCAGCGACCGGCGGCCTCTAAGCCGCGGCGCACCAGCACACGCGCCAGGTGTTGTCGGTACTCGACAGACGCATTGAGATCGGCTGGCGGGTTGGCACCGTCGGCAGCTAGCTCTGCGGCAGCCGCGGCATCCGCCCCGGTCTCGAGAGCCTGCTCGACCGCTGACGCTCTTACGGGAGTGGCATCCATATTGACCAACCCGACTCCCGCTTGATCTCCATTGACCAGCACCGATGCGCCGACAATTGCCCAGTCCTGGGCGCGCCGGTTGAACTTTTGGAACGACCAGGTCGCATCCGGAACCTTCGGCACCCGAATCTCAGTGAGTAACTCGGTTTCGGTGAGAGCGGTCTCGAGGAAGCCGGTGAAGAAGTCGTCGATTGCAACTTCGCGGTCGCCGCCCGAGCCGCTGAGAACGACCGTTGCCCGCAGCGCGAGCAGAGCCGAAGGAATGTCCGACGCCGGATCACCATGAGCGATCGCGCCGCCGATGGTCCCGCGGTGACGGACCTGGTTGTCTCCTACGTTCGCTGTCGCCTCGGCGAGCAAGCCGGCTTTGACGTGGACGTCTTGGTTGGTCTCGATGTCCCGGTGCCGGGTGAGCGCACCGATCGCCAGGTGGTCTCCGGCATCGCGCACGTACTTGAGGTCGTCTAGACGCCCGATATCCACGAGATACGCAGGTGTTGCCAGCCGAAAGCGCATCAAGGGGATCAGCGAGTGCCCCCCAGCGATGAGCTTGGCTTCGTCTCCGTGTTCTTCCAAGGCCGCGATGGCTTCTTCGGCGGATCCGGCCCGCACGTAGTCGAATGCTGCCGGGATCACTGTGATCCTCCGGCCGCTTGCAGGACCGCTTTCACGATGTTGTGGTACCCGGTACAACGACAGAGGTTGCCCTCGAGCCCAAGCCTTACCTCGGATTCGGTGGGATCAGGATTCTCATCGAGCAGCGAAATCGATGCCATCACCATGCCCGGGGTGCAATAGCCGCACTGAAGCGCATGGCATTCGTGAAAGGCCTGCTGCATCGGGTGCAACGTTTCACCGTCGGCCAATCCTTCGATGGTGGTGACATCCATACCATCCACCTGCGCGGCGAGGACGGTGCAGGACTTCACCGACTCCCCGTCGAGATGAACCGTGCAGGCACCACAGGACGAGGTGTCACAACCGATATTCGTGCCGGTCAACCCGCAGTTCTCGCGCAGGTAGTGAACCAACAACGTTCGCGCCTCGACATCGTGGGACTGGTTCGCCCCATTCACCGTGACCGAAACTTCCACGTCATCCTCCCTGGACGGCAACCACGCTTTTCTACGACCGATGGACTCTACGACCGATGGACTTCAGGACCGCTGGACTCTAAGACCTATGGACCACGCGATACGGGGATGGAATGTAGTACATGTCGACCAGTCGGCGAGACGTCGCCGCCGAGGACCTCTACACTCGGCGCAGCGCGGTGCGGCAACTCCTTACAACTCGGTTGGCGCGCTGATCGGCGATCGGCGAGCCAGCACCCCCCCTGCCAGGAAGGGCCCACGCCGATGATCTCCCAGACTGCCCCCGCTTGGTCAACTTGCCACCACCGGCGCAAATCTGGCCGGGCTCGACGTCGCGGCGGGTTTTCCACCATCGCTGTGCTGATGGCGATCGCGATGGCATCAACTGTGCTGTTTTCGACCTCGCAGGCGACTGCAGCAGCACCGAACGTTGAACCAGACCTCACGGTCGAGACGTGGCTGACCGACGTCGGCATCCCTTGGGACATCTCGTTCACGCCTGACGGCCACGCTCTTGTTCCGCTGCGAGACGCGCGCCAGATCGTTGTCCGATTCCCGAACGGGGATGTCGGCACGGTCACTGCGAACCTCAGCGATGTCAACTCGGTCGGCGAAGGTGGCCTCCTAGGGCTCGTGGTCGATCCCGATTTCGACCAGAACCGTCGGTTCTACACGTGCCAGACCACATCATCCGCGGTAGAGGTCGTCTCCTGGCGGATGAACGCCGCCTACACGCGGGCAACGCGTATCAAGAATCCTCTGGTGGGCGGTATCGACCGCACGTCTGGCAGACACTCGGGGTGTCGGCTCCGGTTCGGATACGAGGGTTATCTGTGGATCGCCACAGGTGACGCCGCCCGGGGCTCCAATCCCCAGAACCTTGGCTCTCTTGCGGGAAAGGTTCTCCGCGTTGTGCCCGAGACCGGCAAAGCCGCACCAGGCAACCCGTTCATCGGCAAGACCGGCCGCAACCGGATCTACAGCTACGGACACCGCAACCCTCAAGGCCTGGACCGCCGTCCGTGCAGTTCCCAGATGTGGACGGCCGAACACGGTCCGAGCCGTGACGACGAGGTGAACGTCCTCGCCCCCGGCGGGAACTATGGGTGGAATCCGGTTCCGGGTTACAACGAGGCAGTCCCCATGACCAACTTCGCTCTTCCGGGACCACAACGGGGCGCGAAATGGTCCTCAGGCGTGCCGACAGTCGCGATCAGTGGGGTGGGCTGGATACGCGGGGCGGACTGGGGAGCCTGGGATGGCGATCTCGCCGGGGCGACTCTCAAGAACCAGAGATTGATGGTGTTCGAGTTCAAGAATCGAAACGGCCTGCAAGACGTGGACATACCACCGGCGTTGGCAAATGAGTTCGGCCGGCTCCGGACGGCGGTGATGGGACCAGACGGCTCGCTCTACGTGACCAGCGATGGTGCGAGTGCCGTGCTGCGGGTGACACCCGACGCCGGCCGAACCACCGGGGACCAGGACATCGATGGTGATGGCTTCGATGATCTGATCGTGGGCGCTCCGGCGAAGAACGTTGGTTCGCGGTCGGCGGCCGGAGCATTCAACGCTGTCTACGGCGGTGCGGGTGGTTTGCGGCCGAATCAGAACGGGTCCGAATTCAGGACTCAGAAACACATCAACGGCAGCCCGCCGCAGACCGGTGATCGCCTTGCTTCGTCGGTGGCCTACGGAGACATCGACGGCGACGGTATGACTGATGTGATCGTCGGTTCGCCAAGCGAAGATGTTCGCGGGCGGTCCAACGCCGGCGCCCTCCATGTGATCTGCGGCCGGACCAACGGCGTCGAACGTCGTTCGAGCCAAACCTTCTCACAGGCCGGTACTGTGGCCGGACTTCTCGAGTCCGGTGATCGTTTCGGGGCCGCGGTCGCTGTCGGAGACTTCGACGGCGACGGGTTCGACGATGTTGCAGCCGGGGCTCCAAGCGAGGGCATCGGGGCGGCATCCGCAGCCGGCTCGGTCACGGTCATGCACGGCACCCCATCGGGTCTAACGACCGAACACTCCCAAGCCTGGAACCAGGGCGCCGCAGGGTCCACAGTCGGGGACGGGAACCGGTTCGGCAGCGCCCTGACGGTCGGAGACTTCGATGACGACGGGTTCGAGGATCTGGCAATCGGCGTACCGGGTCAGCGTGTAGAGGGCTTCGCCGGATCCGGAGGCGTGGTGGTGCTGTATGGGTCAGCAACCGGGCTCACGGCCACCGACAGCCAGGACTGGAACCTCACGAACGGCACACCCGGTGGGAACGATTCCGGTGCCGGACTTGGTGCGATCTTGGGAGCCGGCGACTTCAACGGCGACGGAATCGATGACCTTGTCGCGGGCATGCCGAACAAAACCGTTGGCGACCAGGCAGATGCCGGGGGTTTCGCCCTGATGTTGGGTAGCGGACCGGGGTTGACGAGTACGGGAGCAAGCTTCACCACCCAACTCGACATTGGCGGCGACAACGTTGCCGGCGACAACTTCGGGGCTTCAGCGGCCATCGCCGATTTCGACGGCGACGGCACCGACGACCTGGCTGTTGGCACACCAGGCGAGGACAGCGCCAGAGGCGAGGTGGCGGTCTTCTTGGGTTCACCGACTGGACCAACCTTCGACCAAACGTTCGCCGCCGGTGGCGCGGTTGCCGGCGCGGCGGCCGCAGGCAATCGTTTCGGAGCGGCTCTCCGGACAGGCGACTTCAACGCAGACGGCTTCGGAGATCTGGGAGTCGGGAGTCCTGGAAGAGATTCGGCCTCGGCTCCGGATTCGGGTTCGGTAACCGTGCTGAGCGGTTCAGGATCGGCCCTCACCGCGACTGGCAGTCGACACATCACCCAGGCTTCGCCGGGAGTCCCAGGAACTCAGAACGCAGGTGACCGCTGGGGTTCAGTCCTCTAGTGACCGGGCCTTGGCCTTTCGTCACTGATTGCGGCACCGACTCCGGGGTCCAACAGTCACCGGGCAAGCGTGAACGCGAGCTCGGTGAAAGGCCACGCGCTCGGGAGCCTGACCGGTACCGGCGCCGGTGGAAGCACGGCGTAAGCCTCCTCCCCGGGCCTCACTAGGCCATGGTCGGTGCGGGCAATACGTTCGATCTCGGCCTCGGTGTTCAGCACCTGCACCCGCGTGTCGAGTTCGATGTTGACAGCCTCCAGCTCGGCGAGCTCGGCCTGGCGGTCGCTTATGGCCTGGCGCTGGTCCAACCAGGTCCGGACTGGGAACACCGCGTACGCCAACACCACGAGCAATGCAACGGCGCCGAGCGCAGGCAACAGCACGCGGCTGCCCCATCGGAGCAGCGCGGTAGTTGCGGCGCCTGGTTGAGGCGCAGCGTGTCCAGGTTTGGCGGTTGTGGCTGTCGCCATGGTTCAGCCGGCCTCGCCGACCCGCAGAGCCTTGTGTCCCCGGTATGCAGCGCCCTCGCCCAGGTGTTCTTCGATGCGGAGCAGCTGGTTGTACTTGGCCACGCGGTCCGACCTCGCCGGCGCACCGGTCTTGATCTGGCCGCAGTTCGCTGCAACCGCCAGGTCGGCGATGGTTGTGTCCTCGGTTTCGCCCGACCGATGTGACATCACAGCTGTGTAACCCGACCGGATCGCCAATTGGACGGCATCGAGGGTCTCGCTGAGCGTGCCGATCTGGTTCACCTTGACCAGGATCGAGTTGGCAACTCCGGCGTCGATACCACGTTGCAGTCGAGCCGAATTGGTCACGAACAGATCGTCGCCGACGAGCTGGACCCGGTCGCCGATTAGGTCCGTCAGGTCAGCCCAGCCGTCCCAGTCCTCTTCGTCCATGCCGTCCTCGATCGAAACGATCGGGTACTTGTCGGTGAGATCAGTGAGATACGCGGCCATCTCCGGCGACGACAGCTCCTTGCCCTCCCCCGCAAGCCGATACACACCGTCGACGAAGAACTCGCTGCTGGCAGTATCGAGCGCCAGGGAGATGTCGGATCCCGGCGTGAAACCGGCCCGTTCAATCGCGTCGACGAGCAGTTGGACCGCTTCCTCGTTGGACCCGAGGTTGGGAGCAAATCCTCCTTCGTCCCCGATCGCTGTACTCAGGCCTCGATCGGCAAGCACCTTCTTCAACACGTGATAACACTCTGTGCCCCACCTGAGACCCTCGGAGAACGAGGCCGCCCCCAAGGGCATGAGCATGAACTCCTGGAGGTCGACGTTGTTGTCGGCATGTTCGCCACCGTTCAACACGTTCATCATGGGTACTGGCAAGACGTGAGCGTTGGTTCCGCCGACATAACGGAAGAGGGCCTGACCGCTCTCGGCCGCAGCCGCGTGGGCGACCGCGAGGGACACCCCGAGCATCGCGTTGGCCCCCAAGGAGGCCTTGTTATCGGTGCCGTCCAACAACAACATCGCCTCGTCGATGCCTCGTTGATCAAATGCGTCTGCGCCGGCCAATAGATCGGCGATCTCGTTGTTGACGTGAGACACAGCCTGTAGGACGCCTTTGTGACCAAAGCGCGGGTCGTCGCCATCTCGGAGCTCGACGGCTTCGAACTGCCCAGTCGAAGCACCCGAGGGGACTGCAGCACGTCCACTGGCACCCGACACCAGGACGATCTCGACCTCTACGGTCGGGTTGCCACGCGAGTCCAGGATCTCGCGACCGTGGACATAGTCGATCGTGCTCATCAGGTCGCCGTTCACGGCCGGTGTCTCAACATGTCTTGGGCCTCATCGCTGGTGAGTCAGTGCTTGGTCAGGTGACGCTTGGATTGGCCCCGGCAAGCCGTCGCGTCGGCAAATCGACGGTCTGCCGGCCGAGCATGTTGTGTTCTCGCGCGGTCCGCGCGAATGACACCTTGTGCCCTGACCAGGTGGAACGCCCGGTGTTGCTGCTGTTGGTACTGGGGAGGCTGGGGAATGTGGGACCACGGTAGTCGGGCAATCCCAGCTCAGGTGGGCTTTTCTCAAACCTGCGTTCTGAGCTGGGGCGACGACCAGCCTCGCAGTCAAATTACATCTTTGTCACTCTGAGCGAGTATGTTCGCGGGCCCTGATACGCGCCGCATCAGACCTGACCCTCGCCCGCAACGCCATCTCGGGGTCGATATCGGCCAGACGTGCCGCAGCGACCAGCGCAACAAGAACGTCGCCGAGGTTGTCTTCTCGCGGTGCCGCCAGGAAAAGATCGACTCGGGCACTCAACCCCGCCGCGTGCTCTTCGTCCAAGGCCAAGCCGACAGTCCGGGCCTTCTTCAGGGTCTTCTCCCCCAATGACAACGCGGGGAGCTCGCGGGGAATGCCATCGAGGACTGACTCCCGGCCCTTCTCCCTGACCTTCATCTCTTCCCACGACACAACCAGCTCGTCCACACCAACCCCAGCACCCCCGCCAAAGACGTGCGGATGGCGGTCGTAGAGCTTGTCGTGCACGCCACGCGCGACATCTGCCAGGTCGAACCACCCCGCCTCGGCCGCCAGCTCCGAATGCAAAAAGACCTGAAACAGCAGGTCTCCGAGTTCCTCCTCCAGAGCTTCGCCACCCTCGCCGGTCTCGGCATCGAAGCCGTCGATGGCGTCGAGAACTTCGTACGCTTCTTCGATCAGATGACGCCGCAAGCTCTGATGGGTCTGACGACTGTCCCAGGGGCAGTCTCTTCTGAGCGTTTCGACCAGCTCCTTGAAGCGGATCAGCTCACCACCGACCGGAGCTCCTAGCGCGGGGATGAAAACCGTTGTGAGGTGATCGGCCTCGACCTCCCGGTCGAGGTCCGCCCACGGAACCGAAAAGATCGCCTCGTCATCACATCCCAGGCGTTGCATGACGGTTACCTCGGCATCTTGGCCGTCCGATGCCGCAAGTTTGATGTCGGACAGAACCCGCTGGTTGTGGCAATGGGCTACCAGCATCGCCCCTTCGTGGCCCACTGACGCAACGGCAAAACGATGGCCGTCGACCAACAGCACCCCGGCTTCGACCGGGTCGACGCCGAGGCGAGCCCATGCAAGATCGAGGAACGACATCGCTGGGGTGACCTCGACCTCGACCCGTGCGTCGGTCAAAAGAGTCTCGACGCTACGTTCCAGAACTCGAGGTGAACCCGGAACCGCGTAGAGCACCTCGCCGGAAGTAGCGGCCGCTGCCACCAAACGTTCGACAATAGCGTCGTACACCTCTTCGAAGGTGTTCGCACTGTCGTAGAGATCATCACAGCTGATCGCGTCTGGGACCACCGCCGCCGCCGGGTGCTGGTTCGTCCGAACGAATCGGTCGGGACAAGAATTGATCAGGTCTCGGGTCTGAGGTGTCGTGAGTTCGGGGCCGGCAGGACCAAGGCCCACGACTCGGACGCGGGGCAGATTCAAGACGACAGGCCGGCAGCGTCCGCCTGCGCGTGAGAAAGGACCCGGCCCAATTCACCGGCCCACACGCCGTACCTCGGGTCCAAGACGACCTCCATCTCAGTGAAGACCGGGCCCAAATCGAGCCCAATCGTGCTGGCCGCCGCGCCGAACGCGTTCACCTCGGCATACATCCTGTTCACGCTCTCGGAGAGGGAAACGGCACTGGAATCCGCCAGAGCATCGATGTCTTCCTCGCTCACGGACACTCCCTGCTCGGCCAGGGCCTGCTCCATCCCCACCACCTGGATCTTGAAGCTGAGCAGCGTCGCCGTATCCACGGCCAAAACCGTCCCGTCCGGTGCTCCTGTCTCGACAGATTCTTCGGCAGCCCTCGACAGAATGTCGTTGATCTCGTCTCGATCGAACTTCTCGCCGTTGACCTCGAGCGCAGTTGTCGTCACATCGGCACACGCCGTGGCAACAAGAAGAACACCAATGGCCAACGTCATGGCGGCTCGTCGTCTCACAGCCATGGATCCTACTGTCGGCCTCAGTCGTCGGTGTTACCGGCCGATGCCGGGTCGTCGACAGGGAAGAGATCCTGCAGCGCCTGAACCAAGAAGGTCGGAGCATCGTCGACCGATTTGAGTGCCAGCTGTAGCTGACGTTGCTCTTCCTTGTAGACCGATCCCTGGTAGAGACGATCGAGCCTCACGGCCTTACTCATCCGCATCTTGACCGGGCTCATCTTCGCCAACCACTTGGGCCCGCCGAACCCGGGGCCTTTCAGCACCGCCAGCTCGGAGACCCCTACGCGCAAACACTCGACACGAAGCCGGGCGATGGACAACAGCGCCTCGGCCGGCTCTGGCGGCGGACCGTACCGATCCAGCCATTCGTTGCGCACGTCCTCGACATCGGCCTCCGACAGCGCCGCAGCCAACCGGCGATATGCCTCCAGGCGAAGCTCCTCCTTGGGGATGTAGTCCGCGGGGACATGCGCTGCAACGGGTACCTCTACGGTGATCTCGGGCACCTCTTCAGGAGTGTCGCCCTTGAGCTCAGCCACGGCCTCGGTGACCAGCTGGCAATAGAGGTCGTAACCCACGGCTGCAATGTGGCCACTCTGGCCGGTACCCAACAAGTTGCCCGCTCCACGAATCTCGAGATCCCGCATCGCGATCTTGAATCCCGAACCGAGCTCGTTCGATTCGCCGATCGTCTTGAGGCGTTCGTACGCCTCTTCGCTGATCTGACGATCGGGCGGTGTGAAGAGGTAGGCGTAGGCCCGCGAGCCGGCTCGACCCACCCGGCCCCGTAGCTGGTGGAGCTGACCCAGACCCAGCAGCTCAGCACGATCCACAACGAGTGTGTTGACCGTCGGCATGTCGATCCCGGACTCGATAATGGTGGTGCAAACCAGGACATCGAACTCGCCCTCCCAGAAGTCGATGACGACCTGTTCGAGCGTTCCTTCGTCCATCTGCCCGTGGGCGACGGCAATCCTGGCCTCGGGTACGAGGTCCCGCAAGCCGGCAGCAACCTCCTCGATGTCCGCGACCCTGTTGTGGACGAAGAAGAGTTGACCTTCGCGCAACAACTCGCGCCTGATGGCCTCGGCTACTGCTCTTTCGTCGTACTCCCCGACATAGGTCAAGATCGGCTGTCGGTCGGCAGGCGGAGTGTTGAGGATCGTCAGGTCGCGGATACCGGTGAGGCTCATCTCCAATGTTCTGGGTATCGGCGTAGCTGTGAGCGTCAAGACGTCGACGTCGGCTCGTATCTGCTTGATCGCTTCCTTGTGGCTGACGCCGAATCGTTGCTCTTCATCTACGACCAACAGACCCAGCTGCTTGAACTCGACGTCGGAAGACAGCAGCCGATGAGTACCAACCACCAGGTCGACTTCACCCGATGAGACCCCCTCGAGCACGTTCCGGATCTGAGCGGGGGTCAAGAACCGGCTCAAGACCTCAACCCGAATCGGGTAGGGAGCGAACCGATCGGCAAAGGTCTGATAGTGCTGTTGGGCGAGAAGTGTCGTGGGAACCAGAACAGCCACCTGGGCGCCGTCTTGGATCGCCTTGAACGCAGCACGCAGTGCCACCTCGGTTTTGCCGAAGCCCACGTCGCCGCAGACCAACCGATCCATCGGCACTGCCCGCTCCATGTCCAGCTTCACTGACTCGATCGCGACGAGCTGGTCGGGAGTCTCCTGAAATGGGAATGCGTCTTCGACCTCGGACTGCCATGGCGTGTCAACGGCGAAGGCTCGTCCCTCGGTGGTAACCCGCTTCTGGTACAGGACGACCAGCTCCTGGGCAATCTCTTCGACGGCGGCTCGAACCTTGGCTTTGGACTTCTGCCAGTCCGCGCCTCCCATACGCGACAACGTGGGCGTGTCGCCGCCCGTGTAATGGCGCACGGTGTCGATCTGATCGCTGGGAATGTAGAGCTTGTCACCCCCGCGGTATTCGAGAAGTAGGTAGTCTCGCTCGGTGCCGCCGATTGTTCGAGTGACCATGCCTCCATATCGCGCCACGCCGTGCTGGCGATGAACTACGT
>JBPCTU010000064.1:0-13120 GCA_051011515.1 Acidimicrobiales bacterium | reverse complement strand
AGGCGGGCATGTGTCGTGTCGGCGGCCAGGGCACCGAGGGCTGCAACGGCTTCGAAATGGGGCTGTGTTCCACCGGCCGGAGGAGCCTCGTAGAGGTGATCCCAAAGTGAGATCCAGTCCATCCCAGCTTCGTCGAAACCGCGCCAAGCGGCCCGTAGTTCGGCCATCGACATGTTCTGTTGACCGAGGTGCACACCGAGTTGGAGCCGGGTCACTGGTTCACTCCTCCGGGGCCCGAAACCGGCCGAACCGGGATCCCGGCCTCGTTCATGTGGCGCTTCGCCTCACTGACCGAGTGTTCGCGAAAGTGGAAGATGCTCGCCGCAAGGACGGCATCTGCGCCACCTGCGATCACCCCCTCGACCAGGTGATCGAGGTTTCCGACTCCCCCACTGGCGATGATCGGAACATTCGTCGCCTCCACAACAGCTCGGGTGAGCTCGGTGTCGAAGCCGTCGCGGGTTCCGTCGCGATCCATTGACGTGAGCAGGATCTCCCCAGCACCGAGTTCCGCGCCGCGGGCAGCCCAGCTGACAGCATCGATTGCAGTAGGCGTGCGACCACCGTGGATGTAGACCTCGAAACCGCTGTCGATGTCGGGACCAACCCCAACCCGGCGGGCATCGATGGCCAGCACCACACACTGACTCCCGAACTCGGAGGCTATCTCAGCGATGAGATGTGGCTGATCGACGGCTGCTGTGTTGACCGAGACCTTCTCGGCCCCTTCGCGCAGCAACCTGCGGGCATCCTCGACCGAACGAACACCACCACCGATGGTGAACGGGATGAAGACCTCCTCGGCGCACCGCCGAACCAATTCATAAACGGTGTCGCGTCGATCCGAGGACGCCGTTATGTCCAAGAAGACGATCTCGTCTGCGCCTTCGGCGTCGTAAAGCGCAGCAAGCTCCACAGGGTCTCCTGCATCGACCAGATCCACGAAGTTCGTCCCTTTGACGACTCGGCCGGCGTCGACATCCAGGCACGGGATCACCCTGACATTGGTTCCCTGACGATCGCTGCCGGTCGTACTCACGGTCGTGGCTCCGAGAGCGTGATGGCCTCGTGCAGATCGAGTTTCCCCTCGTACAGGGCACGGCCGACGATGGCGCCGGCCAAATACCTGCCCCCTGCCTCCAGCCCAACCAAGTCTCGCAAGTGAGCCAGCTCACCTACTCCGCCCGAGGCGATGACATCGATCGAGGTCGACCGGAGCATCTCCGCCAGGCCCTCCAGGTCCGGTCCGGCCATGGTTCCATCACGGCCGATCTCGGTGACCACGACTGCATCCACTCCCGAACCTTCGAGACGACGGGCAATGTCTGCGAGCCTCACATCGGTCAGCTCCTCCCACCCGTGTGTGGCCATGTTCCCCCCGCGCCCGTCGAGGCCTACTGCGACTCGGTAACCCCTCGAAGCCAGGGCCTCGACGAGGCCGGGATTCTCGACCGCCGCCGTTCCGATCACCACCCGCTCAACTCCAGAGCCGAGCAGAGCCTCGGCGTACTCGACGCTCCGAATGCCACCACCGGTCTGAATCGGCACGTCGACTGCCTCCACAATCGCTGTTACGACCTGCGTGTTCGTTCCGACACCCGAGCGGGCCGCATCCAGGTCGACGACATGGATCCACGGGGCCCCGGCGTCCGCGAAAGCCCGCGCCTGGGCAACCGGATCGTCGCCGTACACGGTTTCCTGGTCGTAGTCGCCTCTCATCAACCGCACACACCGACCATCTCTGACGTCGATGGCGGGATACAGGTGGAAAGTCACGCGGCACCTATACAGATCTCGACAAAATTTTCGAGAAGTTTCCGACCGGCGTCACTGGACTTTTCCGGATGGAACTGGGTCGCGAACATGTTCCCGGCCTGAACTGCGGCGACGACCTCGCCGCCGTAGTCGCATGTGGCGGTGACGACATCAACTCCGTCGGACGGCTGCACCGCAAACGAGTGGACGAAGTAGAACCAGGCCCCATCGAGACCATCGAGCAGCGGCGACGGTTCGCGACATGTGATCGCATTCCACTGCATCTGCGGACGCCGAACAGTGGCAGGAAGCAGCTGGGCGTTGCCGTCCATCAGACCCAGTCCTGGGACTCCAGGCGACTCGTCTGAACCCTCGAACATCAGCTGCATGCCGACACAGATCCCCAGAAACGGGCGTCCGGATTCCGCCGCCTCACGGGCAAGGGCGTCAACTCCATGGGCCTCCGCCTCCTCGGCACAACGCCCGAAGTTGCCGACGCCGGGCAGAACGACACCGTCGGCGGCATCCACGTCGGACTGGGTGCGGGTGAGCTTGGCATCGGCGCCCGCCCTCTGCAGCCCCTTCTGAGCGGATCTGAGGTTGCCTATTCCGTAGTCGAGGACAGCAATGCGAGCTTCCCTCACAAGACACCCTTGGTAGAAGGGATCCCGCCTCCCTCGACCCGGACTGCGTCGCGCATGGCCCGCGCCGTGCCCTTGAACGTCGACTCGATGATGTGGTGCGTGTTCTTACCTCGAACCAACACCAGGTGGAGCGTGATACCGGCCGAGGTCACCAGCGCACGCCAGAATTCCTCGACAAGCTGTGGATCAAAAGGAGGGTCTCCCAGGATCTTCTGACCCGGGGGATCGATCTCGTAGTGCAAATAGGGCCGGCCTGAAAGGTCTAATGCCACCTCGACCAGTGCCTCGTCCAAAGGACAGGCAGCTACGGCGAATCGGCGCACCCCCGCTTTGTCGCCGAGCGCGTCGGCCAGGCACTGGCCCACGGCGATACCGACGTCCTCGACGGTGTGATGAGCGTCGATCTCCAGGTCGCCGGTCGCCTTGACGACCAGGTCGAAACCCCCGTGGCGGCCGAGTTGATCGAGCATATGATCGAAGAACGGCAGTCCGGTGGAAACGTCGGCAATCCCACGTCCGTCGAGATCCAGGCGCACCTCGATCGAGGTCTCCTTTGTGGTCCTGGCAACAGCGGCTGTGCGAGACGTCATTGGTTCAGTATCTCGGCCAACGCGCTCAGAAACGCGTCATTTTCGCCAGGTGTTCCGACCGTCACCCGCAAGCACCCTTCCAGGCGTGGCCATGACGCACAGTTCCGGACCAGGATCGAACGGTCAAGGAGCTGTTTCCACACGGTCTCGCCGTCGAATCCCCGAGGTCGGAAAAGCACGAAGTTTGCGCCAGATGGCCAGGAATCCACAGGCAGCAGTGAAAGCCCCGCAGCAATCCGTTCGCGTTCGGATACGAGCTGATCAACCCGAGCCCGCATCTCATCAACGAAACTCAACGCCAGCCTGCCGGCTACCTGTTTGGTTGCATCGAGGTGGTACGGAAGGGTGACAGGCTCGAGCGATTCGACCAGCCAAGTCGGGCCGATGAGGTACCCAAGTCGCGCCGCTGCCAGGCTCCATGTCTTCGAAAACGTCCGGGTCACCACGAGGGGACAGTCCTCACTGACCATCTCGATTGCCGACCACTCGGCAAACTGACCGTAGGCCTCGTCCACCACGACCAGAGCACCGCTACTCGACGCACGTTCCAAGACGTGCTCCACAGTGGTTCGTGGCTCCAGCATGCCCGTGGGATTGTTGGGAGAACACAGGAACACTACGGCTGGGCCCTCGTCCAAGACCCTGGCGATCTCGCCGTCGTCCAGTTCGAAGTTCGCACCGCGCTGGCCCTCGATCACGCCCGTACCGGTGAGCCGGGCGATATGCGAGTGCAGTGCGTAGGTCGGTTCGAAGACCGCGGCCGATCGCCCCGATCCTCCATATGCGAGCAGCAGTGTCTGAATGACCTCGTTCGATCCGTTGGCCGCGAGAACCGCCGAGCTGTCCACGCCGTACTGTCCAGCAATAGCCTCTCTGAGAGAGGTCGCCGCCCGATCGGGGTAGCGATTCCAGTCAATCAGCGAAAGCTCGGCGGCCAGGGCATCGGTCCAGCCCCGAGGTGGGGGTGTCGGCGATTCGTTCGTGTTGAGCCGTACCGACACATCGACCTGCGGTGAGTGATAACCCTCCATCAGGGCCAGGTCGTCGCGTATTCGCGGCCTATCCATTCGTTTCCTCGGTGCCCTGCCTCACCCGCACGGAGTCGGCGTGTGCTGCCAGGCCTTCGGCATCGGCGATGGCCGCAACCGCCGGAGCAACTCTTTCGAGTGCGTCCTGATCGAGCGTGATCACGTGGATGTCCTTGCAGAAGTCCTGGACGGTGAGTGCTCCCGCGAACCTCGCTGTTCCGTTGGTCGGAAGAACGTGCGAAGGCCCCGCCACATAGTCGCCCACAGACGCTGGGGAGTACGGGCCGCAGAACACCGCCCCCGCGTTTCGAACCAAAGGGAGCAAAGCTCGGGGCTCGGCCACCATGAGCTGGAGATGCTCCGGCGCAATGGCGTTGGCCACCACCATGGCCGCTTCTGCGTCGTCCACAACTACCGCATAACCACCTGCCGCCAAGGTGGCTTCGATGTCGGAACGCCGCGGCGACTCACTTGCGAGCCGACAGACCTCAGTCGTTACCGAATCCGCCACGCCTGAATCGGTCGTAATGAGCCAAGCGAGGCCGCCAGGGCCATGTTCGGCCTGGACCACCAGGTCAATGGCCGCATATGAAACTGGGACGGTGGCGTCGGCCACGACCACGATCTCGGATGGGCCGGCGAAAGCTGCTGCCACACCGACGTCGCCCGCGACCTCCCGTTTGGCCACAGCCACATATACGTTTCCGGGGCCGGCGATCACGTCTACGCCGGCGATCGATTCGGTGCCGTAGGCCATCGCGGCAATGGCCTGGGCGCCCCCGATCGCGTACACCTCGTCGACGCCCGCGATACGGGCTGCGGCGAGGGTGACGTCGGCCACCCGGCCGTCGCCTGTGGGCGGTACGCAGAGGCAGACCTCTTCGACTCCCGCCACCTTCGCTGGGACCGCCGTCATGAGCACCGTGGATGGGTACGCGGCGCGCCCACCTGGCACATAACACCCGGCACGTTCCACAGGAAGCTGAAGGCCCTCGACCAACATCCCGCTGTAAACATGGCTCTGAGGGCCGTGAAGTTGGGTTCGATGAAACGCCTCGATGCTGTCGTGGGCGAACTGAAGCGCGTCGACCAGATCGGATGTCAGGCGCTCAATGGCCGCATCCAGTTCCGTCGTCGCTACACGGAACACATCGGGGGCAGAGCCGTCGAAACGCTCGGCGTACTCACGAAGTGCATCATCCCCACGCGAGCGCACCTCCGAAATGATTTCCCGAACCGCAGCAAGGGGCTCCTCGCCACCCACCTCAGGCCGCGGCAGGTGGTCGCCCAGGCTGTCCGCTGGAAGACCCGCAAGATCGAGGCGCTCGAGCACGGCCTTACGGTACATGTGGGTTCGAGCATCGACACCGGGGTTTCTGCCCGATAGAAAGGCCCGATGAATCAAGCCGTCGCCGAACTGTCTTCAGTCGGTTCCCAGTTGGATGAGCTGACCCGCCGTGTGACTGACGCGGCCCAGGCCTACGACCGAGATGGCAGGGAGGATGTGGCCCACGAACTCTTTGAAGTCGAACGTTCGTTGCGCAGCGCTACACGACGTCTCGACCGGGCCCTTCGCGACGCTCAGCGGTAGTCCTCGACAAGACCGCAGGACCAACTCGCCCTGAGTCCTCTCGCACAGATCGTGGTCACCCTAAAAAGCAACCGGCACCCCTGGGGAAAGGGGTGCCGGTCTAGGCGACATCGGGCGGCGGATCCCGATACATATGTCGCCATTCCAGGTGGCGGGAACCTGGTCAACGGCAGGATACACAATCGCCCTTGGCACATGGAAGCACCCTCTGACATTTGATGTGACAAAAGTTCGAGCCGTACTCGCGACTGCTCCACCGGTGGTTCAAACTCATGAATCACCCGTCTGAACGATCAGAAAAGGCACGGGAAAAACGCCGAAAGGCCTGAAAAGCGAGACGACCAGGGACCAGTCAGAACTGGCCGGCCGACGGACAGAAATCGGCCAAGACACACTCGGAACAGGCCGGATTTCGTGCAAAACACACTCGCCGGCCGTGGAGAATCACCCGCAGACTGAACTCGCCACGTTCGCTGGCTGGGATCATCGGATTCAACTCGAGCTCGACCTTGACCGGGTCTTCCTCGGTAGTGATCGCGAGCCTCCGAGCCAGCCTTCCTACGTGGGTGTCTACGGGAAGCCCAGGAAGACCAAGAGCCACACTCCGAACGACGTTCGCGGTCTTACGGCCCACTCCGGGTAGCGAGACAAGATCCTTCATGGCCCCCGGCACCTCGCCCTCGTAGTCATCCACCAAGCGGTTCGCCATTCCGACGAGATTCTTGGCCTTTGAGCGAAAGAGCCCGATCGAGTTGATGTAGGGCTCGACGTCTTCAGGATTTGCCGCGGCGAGATCAGCCGGCTCAGGGAACCGCTCGAAGAGAGCCGGTGTCGCCTTGTTCACCGAGACATCGGTGGCCTGCGCCGAGAGAATTGTGGCAGCAAGCAACTGGTATGGGTTCTGGTAGTCGAGCTCACATTCGGCTTCGGGGTACTCGACCTCTAGCCGCTCGTGAGTGCGCCTGGCCCTGCCGGCCGGCGTCCTAGGTCGCGCCATGGGCTCGACGATACGCTCGCACCCATGACGATCACGAGTTGGGCCGAGCCCGACAGCGAATGGGACCTGACGATCTCGGTCAGCCCGGAACACCCCCGCGCCTCGTTGGCCGAAGATGTCGAGGCAGCCATCGAAAAAGCTCCGGCGCGACTGGATGGGTCGCGCGTAGTGCAGATGTGGATCGAGGATGTTCAACAGGGGGACGACGAGATCGTGTCATCCCTCCTGGCCCCCTACCGCGACCTGCTCCAGCTCCGTCGAGAGCTTCCCGCCGAGCCGAGCGGCCTGACGACTCGGCCCTTCGAACCTGACCGCGATGCCGACGAGTGGATCCAAGTGAACAACAGGGCATTCTCGTGGCATCCCGAACAGAGCGGGATGACCCACGGAAGGCTGGCAGCCGCTATGGCCGAAGACTGGTTCGACGCCGACGGATTCAGGATTCTCGAGTTGGACGGCCGCATTGCGGGCTTCTGCTGGACCAAGGTGCACGCGGGCACAATCCCAACGCTCGGCGAAATCTACGTGATCGCCGTGGATCCTGACTTCCATGGTCGCGGTCTGGGTGGGCCGATGACGCTGGCCGGTCTCGAGTGGCTGGCCGACCAGGGTATTGGCGTGTCGAACCTCTATGTCGAGTCAGACAACGCTCCGGCATTGGCGACCTACGAACGTCTCGGCTTCACGACCCACAGCGTCAACCGGGCGTACGCGACGCCTTCGACATGACCGAACTCTACGGGATCGATCGGTCCGAGCTCGAAAGACTTCTAACCGACGAGCCCTCATTTCGTGTAGATCAGGTCTGGGACGGGCTGTATCGCCAGGTGGTGCCGGTTGCCGAGATGACCAACCTCCCCGCGACGTTGCGCGACCACTTGGCCTCCGAGCTGCCCACGTCTCTGACAGAAGTCATGCGATCGGTCGGCGATGACGGCCAGACCGTGAAGTGGCTGTGGGAACTGAAAGACGGCAGCACCGTCGAAACCGTCCTAATGCACTACGAGAACCGCAGCACCGTATGTGTGAGCTCGCAGGCCGGTTGTGCCATGGCATGTGGGTTCTGTGCCACGGGCCAGGCGGGTTTCGAACGCCACCTCACCAGTGCGGAAATAGTGGAACAGGTGATAAGGGCCATTGTCGAAGCCCGCCCGCGTCGAGTGTCGAACGTCGTGTTCATGGGCATGGGCGAGCCGATGGCCAACTACGACGCCACCATCTCGGCCGTACGTCGGATTCACGGAGGGCTCGGGTTGTCAGCGCGGCACATCACGATCTCCACGGTCGGCATCGTTCCGGGGATCGACCGTCTCACCGAAGACGAACTTCCACTGAACCTTGCGGTTTCACTTCACGCCGCCAACGACGAACTTCGCGATGAGTTGGTTCCCATCAACCGCCGATACCCGCTCGACCGCCTGATGGCTGCCTGCGCTTCGTATCTCGAACGAAAGAATCGGCGGCTCTCGTTCGAATGGGCGACCATCGCCGACGTCAACGACAGGCATGAGGACGCCCTCGAGTTGGCAGGGCTCTGCCGGCAGCTAAGAGCCCACGTGAACCTGATTCCCCTCAACCCAACACCCGGCTATGGCGTTCGCGGCTCTTCCAAGAAGTCGCTCCACCGATTTCACGCTCAGCTGTGCGACTTGGGTGTCAACGCCACGATTCGCCGGAACCGAGGCACCGAAATCGATGCCGCTTGTGGTCAACTCCGCGCCAACCACGAAGTCGAAGTGGTCCTGGGCCAGAGCCCCCCGAGCTGACCCGCCCAGACCGGGCGCTGTCAGAGTTGGATGGTCTGCTGTCCGGTGGTGCTCCGCCAGCGAATGACTCGCGACACAGACTCCCCTGCTGCGACAAGCGACCCACGCAGGAGCACCGATTCGTTCGCCTCCCCCGCCACCGAAACACCAGCCGATACCGCCGTCTGCTGCACCAGCCCCGAAACTCTGGCGTCGGGGTGAACGACGCTCCTGCCGGCCAACGCAAACATGTTCGCGCGGTGCAGCTCTGCGGGTGTACCGCAGTCCACCCACACACCCGCGTGATCCACCACCTCCAGCAAACCGTCCTGCTGTTCGGATCGCCAGACCATCTCGAATAGGCCCGAAGGAGTGTCGGCCAACTCTCGGACAACCCTCCACGGCAGAAGGGTGCCGACAACGGCCGAACTGGGACCGAACGTTCCGCCGCCTGGCACCATCACTCTGACTCGTTCGTTGTCCCAGCCTTCGAGCAGTGCATCCAACGGTCCAGGACACCAGGTGTCGGCATTTACGATGACGGTCGCTCGACCATCTATCCACTCACGCAACCGTCCGATCGCGCCGGCGGTGCCCAACGCCTCATCCACCTCGTGCGAGATGTGAACCGAAGTTCCCAGGTGAGCTTGCAGGTCCTCGTGATGGTGATGGGCGTTCACAGCAACCTCGGCACCAACTGTTCCGAGTCGAGCTACAGCCAGGTCGAGAAGTGGAATGGTCGCGACCTCACACAGCGGTTTGGCTATCACATCTGTGATGGGAGAAAGCCGGGTTCCAGCGCCTGCCGCCAATGCCACACCCGCGATCTCCGAGGCCATGGGCCGAGCGTAGTTCTGGGGAGCGCGAGCCGAGCCCGTTGCCCAATACCCTCCAAGCGTGGGCACTGACCGATCTGAACTACCCGAAGGTGACGAGAAGGTCCGCGTCGTGCGGGCCATGTTTGACGACATCGCCCCGCGGTACGACCTGGTGAATCGGATCATCACGTTGCGCCTCGACACCAGGTGGCGACGTCTGGCAGTGAGAGACCTCGGGCTCTCGCCCCGGTCGTTGGTCGCGGACCTGGCGTGCGGAACCGGCGATTTCTGCCTCGACCTCGAGGCCGCCGACCTTCGCCCGATCGGCTATGACCTGTCGTTCGGCATGTTGAATGCTGCCCGCACGAAGGCGCCCCTCGTTCACGGCGACATCTTGCGCCTTCCGGTTCCCGACGCCGCCCTCGATGGCGTGACCTGCGGGTTTGCCCTGCGCAACCTCGTTGAGCTGGGCGAGTTCTACCGCGAGTTGGGCAGGGTCCTGCGCTCAGGGGGCCGAATCGCGCTGCTCGACGTAGCCGAACCAACGAATCCGATTCTTCGGTGGGGTCATGGCTTGTACTTCGGCAAGATCGTCCCACGCCTCGGCGGACTGCTCTCCGATCGATCGGCATATGAGTACTTACCCAAGTCCGTTGCGTACCTGCCCGAACCCGAACAGATGGTGAACGCTCTGGGCGACGCCGGGTTCGACGATGTCGAACGTCGCCTTCTTCGCCCCGGCGCCGCGCAGCTGTTCACCGCGACCAAGCGATAGCTACCATACGAGCGTCAACCTCGGCCATCGGCCGCGTTCGGTCAGGGTGAGAAATCAGGCGCCGATAAACAGACCTAAGGCAAACCCGGCCCCGAACAGGAGCTGAACCCTGCCGGTCCCGACGAGCACGGGAATGAGGTCAGCTCCAACTGCGCCGGAGCGGACCCGCCGCCATGGCTGTGGCAACGCAACGCAACCGACCAGTCCCAGCAGAGCCGGCAAACGCCAACCGACGCCAACCACGACCACACCGATGAAAGCCCCAGCCAACATTGCTAGGAACAGGATCCGCGTTCGGGGGTCCCCGAGTCGCACCGCCAACGTCCGTTTGCCGGATAATGCATCAGTGGGGATGTCTCGAAGGTTGTTGGTGACCAACAACGCGGTGGCGAGCAACCCCACGGGTATGGCACACACGACTGGCCACGTCGCGATTTCCTTGGTCTGGACGTAGGTGCTTCCAACCGTGGCCACCAACCCGAAGAAGATGAACACGAAGAGCTCTCCGAGTCCGAGATAGCCGTAGGGGTTTGGGCCCCCGGTGTAGAACCAGGCTGCCAGGATCGAAACCAGACCGACGGCCACGAGCCACCAAGAGGTCACCGCTGCGAGCCCCAAACCGGCAAGTGCAGCCACGCCGAACGATACGAAAGCGGCGCGTTTCACCGCCGCCGGGGCGACAGCTCCCGATCCGACCAATCGGAGCGGCCCGACGCGAGAATCATCGGTTCCCCTGACTCCGTCCGAGTAGTCGTTCGCGTAGTTGACACCCACCTGCAGGGCCAACGAGACCACCAATGCCCCCAAGAATCGCCAGAAAGACAGACCTCTCCCGTCGCCCAGGTCGGCGTCCGCGGCCGCGGCCGTACCCACTAGAACAGGCACGATGGCCGCCGGGAGGGTTTTCGGCCTGGCCCCGACGATCCAGATTCTCAATGCGCCGGCCTCCCTCATCCAATGAGTGTCCTCCGTTCGAGCGCCATCCCCCAAACCGATCACGCGGACTCCGACTCCGCTCGCGACATTGAAGCCCTACGCTCCATACATGAATCGGCTGTCTACCGAATCCAGCCCTTACCTCCGCCAACACGCAGACAACCCGGTGCACTGGTACCCGTGGTCTGACGAGGCGTTCGCGGAGGCTCGCCAACAAGACAAACCGGTATTGCTCTCGGTCGGCTACAGCTCCTGCCACTGGTGCCATGTCATGGCCCACGAATCGTTCGAAGACGATGACACAGCCGAGTTGATGAACGAGTTGTTCGTCAACGTGAAGGTCGATCGTGAAGAACGCCCTGATGTGGACGCGATCTACATGGAAGCGGTCCAGACGCTCACTGGCCACGGCGGCTGGCCCATGACCGTGTTCCTCACACCGGACGGCGAACCGTTCTTTGGCGGGACCTACTATCCCAAGGAAAGCCGCCAGGGACACCCTTCGTTCACCGAGGTATTGCGCAGGATCTCTGAGGTCTGGACCGAGGAGCGAGAGCAGGCAGACGCGTCGGCGCGCCGCCTGACTGAGAGTCTGGGCCGGTCGGCGCTCCTCGAACCATCTCCGTTGCCCGAGGGCGCCGACCTGCTGGAGGGAGCGATTAGTCCGCTGCGCCGGCAATACGACGAGACATCGGGCGGGTTCGGTGGTGCTCCCAAGTTCCCCCAAACGATGAATCTCGACGCTCTGCTCCGGGCGCACCACCGATCCGGCGACCCCGAACTCCTCGAGATGGTGGAGACCTCGCTCGACGCCATGGCTTCTGGTGGTATCTACGACCACCTGGGTGGCGGCTTCTCTCGTTACTCGACCGACGCTCAATGGCTGGTGCCACACTTCGAGAAGATGCTCTACGACAACGCTCTGTTCGTACGCGTCTACCTCCACGCATGGCTCGTAACCGGCCACGCGCGGTACCTCCAAGTCGTTGACGAGGTGATCACCTACGTACTCAGGGATCTCCGCGACCCAAAGGGTGGTTTCTACTCGGCCGAGGACGCCGACTCGGAGGGGATCGAAGGCAAGTTCTACGCCTGGACGCCGGAACAGATCCATCTGGTCCTTGGCGACGATGCGCCCGAGTTCCTGAACTGGTACGGCGTCGACGAAAGGGGCAACTTCGACGGGCTGAGTATTCTCTGGAGACCCACGAGAGGTGATCTTCAGCGACCGGCGAGCGTCGAGCTGAGCAGGCAGCGCCTCTTCCAGGCCCGAGAGATGAGGATCAGGCCAGGACTCGACGACAAAGTGCTCGCCGAATGGAACGGTCTGATGCTGGGCAGCCTCGCTGAAGCGGCCCTCGCCACCAGCAACCACAGGTGGCTCGGGGCGGCCATCAAGAACGCCGAGTTCCTGCAATCCAACCTCCGTCGCGCCGACGGGAGGTGGCTGAGGTCTTGGCAACCCGAGGCCGGTCATGGCGCCGCACCGGTTCCAGCGTTTGCGGCCGACCTCGCCGCCCTGGTGGACGGGTTCACCCGTCTCGCGGAGGCCGCCGGCGACACTCGGTGGATCGCGGCGGCCACTGACACGGCCGACCAGCTATTGGACCTGTTCTGGGACAGCCGCAACGGTGGCGTGTTCACCACTGGAGTGGACGCTGACGAGCTGATCAACCGCCCCAAGGACATCACCGACAACGCAGTTCCATCCGCGAACAGCGCTACCGCTGTCGCGCTTCTCCGGCTCGCTGCCCTGACCGGCAACGATCAATATCGCGAACGTGCGTCGGAGATCTTGACCTTGCTGGGAGGGGTGGCATCCGAACACCCGCTTGCTTTCGGAAATCTCCTGGCCGCGTTCGACATGGCCAACTCGGGATTCAGCGAGGTGGTTGTTCCGGGAGAACCCCAGGACCTTCTCGACACCATGCGCGTCAGGTTCCTGCCGAATACTGTCGTTGCCTGGGGAGTCGGTGACACCTCGGCACTGTGGGCGGGCAAGGAACGCGGAAAGGCCTACGTCTGCAGGAACTACGCGTGCGCCGCCCCAGCGACCACTCCTGAAGAACTGTCCCAGCGACTGGACGAGCTGTCACCAACCCATGCACCCGCGGGCTAGCCAGCTACCGCCGATTGATCACGCCTACCTGGGGATGATCGTCACCAGCTCCTCGGGCAGCTCCAGCGCGACCGAGTCACCTACGGAGAGCTGGCGCCTTCCCGACACCCGCACCGCAATCG
>JBPCTU010000063.1:0-2513 GCA_051011515.1 Acidimicrobiales bacterium | reverse complement strand
AACAACAACCGATCGATCGACGATGTGTTCGTTGCATCGAACGGAGGCATCAATCGGATTTCGTCCGACGGCAAGGTTCGCGTCGATTGGGTCGTGAACATCGATAATCCCCTCACCGCCCACATGTTCCGGACGAAGCAGGATTCGTGGGTGCAGGAACGATGGTCGGTGACCGAGGTTCTGCGGAGCCGACAAGGAGGCTGGGAGGCACACACCGACGGATGGCTAATTCCCATGACGGTCGACTCCCCGCTCGATGACTGGGAACCTCCCGCCTCGGACTTCCGCCCGATCGTCGCGCTCGGCGCGCAGGTCGGTCTCCTCGCCGCCGCGTTGACCGTGTTGGCGTTGTACCACCCTGATGTCCGCTTCGCCGGAGGCGGGCTCTTTCTTGGCGCCGTGAGCATCTTGGCCGTTCTCCTCGAAGCGGTCCCTCTTCAATTCGGCCAGGCCGTACCGATCGCATTCGCAGCTCTGGCGCTGCAGTACATCCGGTCAGTTCCAAACCCAGCGCCCGCATGGCTCGCAGCCGTCGGCGCAGCCGCACTCGTCGTGCTGCCCCTGCTCGTGTGGAAGTACACCACCGCGGTGCCTCTACGGAACGTGGTTGTTCTGCAGATGCTGACGCTCCCGGTCCTCCTGACCGGTGCGAGGTTGGCGACGGCCGATCGCTAAGGTCACCGCATGGAAATCGTCGAGCTGAACGAGATCGAAGCCGTCAGTGCTGCCGCCCTTGAGGCCCATGGCGCCACGTCCGCGACCGCAGCCAGTGTGGCCAACGCGGTTCGAGTCGCCGAGGCCAACGGCAATCGCATTTGCGGTTTGTACTACTTGGAGAGCTACTGCACGCAGCTCGAGAGCGGCCGCGTCCTTGGCGACGTCGAGCCGGTGGTGACCCACGACAATCCGGGCACCGTGCGCGTGGATGCAAAGTACGGCTTCGCTCAGTGGGCGTTCAAGGCAGGCTTCGAGACGGCGGTCGCCGCAGCCCGCGCCAACGGGACGTGCGGCTTCTCCATCGAACACAGCCATACCTGCACGTCGCTGGGCTACTTCACCGAGCAGCTGGC
This sequence comes from Acidimicrobiales bacterium, assembly GCA_051011515.1. GTDB lineage: Bacteria > Actinomycetota > Acidimicrobiia > Acidimicrobiales > UBA8592 > JBPCTU01. Next base: position 1,443 of record JBPCTU010000063.1, on the reverse strand, counting down.
CGAGGTCGGGCTGCTGGCGATCGGCGCCACCAATTCCAGCGCGCGTGTGTCTCCTCCCGGTGGGTCCAAGCCCATCCTCGGCACCAACCCGATGGCGATGGCCGTTCCGGCCAGGGGTGGCGGTGTTGCGTTCCAGTTCGACTACAGCACGAGCGCCATCGCTTTGGGCAAGATCACGATGGCGGCTGCAGCCGGCGACCCGATTCCCACCGGCTGGGCGGTTGACGCCGATGGCAACGACACAACCGACCCGAACGAGGCGCTGAAGGGTTCGCTGCTGTCGGCCGGTGGCTACAAGGGATACGGGCTGGGCCTGATGGTGGAGATTCTTGCCTCCGCCCTCACCGGGTCGCGTTCGAGCGTCGACATCCCCCCGCTGAAGGCGCCGGAAGGTCCACACCACGACATTGGTCAGTTCTACCTGCTGATCGATCCGAGTTCATTCAGTGGCGATGGCTTCTGGGATCGCATCGAGGCGCTCGCCGACGTCGTCAATGACCAACCAGGCGCTCGGCTACCCGGCGCCGGTCGCGGGCCGAACTCCACCGGTCCGACCACCGTCGAACTCGAGCCCGCCGTCTGGGCCCAAGCTCAAGCCCTCGCCAACCACTAACCGCGCGAACGAGGGGTCAGACCCCTTTTTGCGCAGAATCTCGAGAATCCCTGACAAATCAGGCGTTCTTCCCAAAGGGGTCTGACCCCTTCGGGGTGAAAGGGGTCAGACCCCTTTCACGGTGAGTGGTTATTGGGCGTTGAGGTAATCGAGGATGAGCTGGAGCGCCTCGGCGGAAAGGTCGATGCTGTGGGGATCGTCGAGTCTCCCGGGCGCGAGCACGTCAACCAACGAGGGCATGGAACCGTCGTGATAGTACGGAGCTGAGTTCCACAGACCATGCAGTGTTGGTGTGTCGAACTCCGGTCCGAGCAACTCGGTTGGACCACCGCCCGAGCCGACGTCGTGTTGGAGACCGTCAACGAACGCATCGCCCGCATGACAGGTCGCACACCCCTGTCCCTCAAACACTTCACGCCCACCATCGGGCTCGTCGAACGGGCTGTCCGGAACCTCGAGCGTGGCCATGAAGTCTGCCAACTGCTGCAGCTTGTCCTTCGAGAGGCCAGTCCCACCCTGGAGCTCCTGGATCGTTTCCTGAAAGTCGAGAAGCGTCGGACGCTCTCCCGCCCAGTGAAATGGCGCCGTCTCGCCCATCATGTGCAACGCAGGCGTGTTGCGTGGACCGTTCTCGAACAACCACGTGCGGCCGTCGTGTCCGCCCTCGAGATGACAGCTCGCACAGCTGATCCACTGATACATCGCCAACCCGGATGAGTCTGCGCTGAAGAACAACCGCTCCCCCTGCAACACATTCTCCGGCGTCGACGGAATTGTCACATCGATCCGAGCGCTCGGAGCGAGTGTTTCCACGTCGATCACGGACAGGT
>JBPCTU010000062.1:0-12536 GCA_051011515.1 Acidimicrobiales bacterium | reverse complement strand
GGTCGCGGTCGTTGATGCCCGCTTGCCACCCGAAGGTCGCTGCGTTCACCCACAACATGCGATGCGACATCTCTACACCCTTGGGGCGTGCCGTTGTGCCGCTCGTGTAGTTGATGGTGGCGGTGGCGTCCTCGTCGGGAGTCCACGGTGCCGGATCGCCATCGACGAACAGCTCTTCGTCGGACTCAGCGCCCAACACGAACGTCCGCTCGACCGGAAGATCCGCCAAAGTGTCGGCCACCTCGGGGTCTACCAGCAGCACGTCTGATCCCGAGTGCTCCAGGATGTAGGCGATCTCGTCGCGATTGAGCCGGAAGTTGATGGGTACGCCGATTCTGCCCCAACCGGCGGTACCGAACAGGAACGCCAACATGCGAGCAGAGTTCTGGGACACCAGCGAAACGCGGCCACCGAACGGCACGCCAAGATCTTCGAGGCCGCGAGCCAGGGCCTTCGCCTTGGCGGCGAACTCGCCATACGTGATCCCGCCCCACGATTCTGCGGGTTGCTCGGGTTCGTCGATGATGCCGATTCGATCGTGGTAGACGAGGTCTGCCCGCTGGAGGTGGTCGTGGATGGTCATCGGCACGATCATGGCCGGGATCCTTTCAGGCTCGACTTGCCGGCGGCGTAACAGTGCACACTATTGCTTCTCGCCTGGTTGTGGTGCAGCTACGCGGGAGATCGGCTGCCGAGGAGAGCCGTCAACGCCTCCACGGCGCTCACCACGTCCTCGAAGGAGTTGTACATCGGCGCGGGAGCCAACCGCACGACATCGGGATCTCGTGCGTCCACGATTACGTCGCGCCGCGCCAGCTCCTTTTCCAAGTCCAGCGGGTCTACGCCGACGCGAAGCGACAATTGCGCGCCCCGTCGAGCCGGATCGCTTGGCGTGATCACTGTGGCCCCGCCGAGGTCCTGCAGCCCGGTCTCGAGAAATCGCGTCAGTCGAATCGAGCGCTCGCGCAGGGCCGCCATACCCACCCGAGAGAACATCTGAGCGGATGCTGCCACCGGTGCCATCGCGAGCACGGATGGGTTCGAGACCTTCCAACCAGCCGCACCCCGACGAGGTGTGAAGACACGCTCCGACTGCATCTCGAATCTCATGTCGGGGTCATTCCCCCACCAACCAGGCAGCCGTGGCGTGACCGTGTCGGCATGGCGATCGTGCACGAAGATGGCAGCGGTCGACCCGGGACCCGCGTTCAGGTACTTGTAGGTGCACCAAGCACCGAAGTCGACTCCCCAGTCGTGAAGATCGAGCGGCACGTTGCCGGCCGCATGAGCCAGGTCGTAACCGAGGACGATCTCGCGGCTACCCATGAGTGCTGCCGTTGCCTGCAGATCCAGCAACTGCCCTGTGTAGTAGTTGACCGCTCCCAGCAACGCCATCGACACCTCGCCGTCGTGGCGCCGCAGCACATCCTCGATGTCTGACGCGGTCACGCTGTCGGTTTTCGTGGCGATCTCGACGACGTCGGTCGCCGGGTCGCCGCCATGTAGCGCGACCTGGCCCGCTACCGCGTAACGATCGGACGGGAACGCGTGAGCCTCGATGAGAATCTTCCGTCGGCGACCAACCGGCCGGTAGAAGCTCGCCATGAGGAGGTGCAGATTCGTTGTCAACGACCCCATGACCGCAACCTCGCTGGCTGCGGCACCTACGAGCCCGGCCATGTGGGCGCCGATGGGTTCGTCGGATCGGTACCAAGGGGCGGGTCCGTCGAAGTGAGCCCGTACTCCTCGTTCACCCCAGTCCGTCAAAATCTGGTTGATCGCGGCTCGTGCCATCCGTGGCATCAGACCCAAACTGTTCCCGGCGAAGTAGGCCACAGGCGTGCCGTCAGAGCGCAGAGGAAACTCGAACTCTGATCGAAGCGCGCTCAACGGATCCGCCTCGTCGAGGCCCTTGGCCACGTCACGATTGAACTCTCCAGGCATCAGGACAACGTACCCATGGCCAGCCTCTAGCGAAGTATCGACCGACTCCGGCCAATTCAGGGATGGCTAAGGTTGCGACCAAACGCTTCCGGTTGAACCAGCGATGAAAGACATCTGATGAGCATGCTCGACACCCAGACGATGCCGGCCAAGATCGAACAGTGGCTCGCGGCCAACGTCGCTCCGGCAAAGGTCAACGCCTACGAAATCATGACCGGTGGTTTCAGCAGGGTCATGGCCAAAGTCTCGGTGGAATGGGCAGACGGTTCGACCGAAACGTTCGTGCTTCGCGGCGATCCACCTCCCGAAATCGCAACCCTCGCATCCGACCGGCGGATCGAATGGGAGCTGCTTTCCGACCTCTGTACCAACACGCGAGTCCCGATTCCGGCCGCCCGCTGGTTCGTCAGCGACGAATCCTTGTTCGGCAGCAAAGCGATATTCATCGACCACGTCGACGGTGGGTCACTGCAGGCTTCGCTCGATGGAGGATTCGACCAGGGGTCGTCAGTCGAATCCCTGGTTGCAATGCTGGCCAACATCTCCCAGGTGACCGCCGATCAGGTTCCATCACTCGAGCAACCGAGCTCGTGGGAAAGCCACATCGACAGCCTGATCAGCCGGTGGGACGCCGTGGCAGATCGACACAGCGAATCGTTGCCTATTGTTCGGTACATAGCCGCCTGGCTGGACCGCCGTCGACCGGCGCCGGCTCCCCTGACTCTGGTGCATGGCGACTTCCAACAGGGCAACGTCGTCGACAATCCCGACGGATGGCTCATGGTCGACTGGGAGTTCTCCCGAATCGGCGATCCCCGCGAAGACCTTGGCTACTACAACGCCTACGCCACGTCCGTTCCACCGAGCCTCATCGAGCCCGATACCGAGGCTTTCCTGGCCGCGTACCGCGCGGCTACGGGCCTCAGCGAGGAACAGGTGAACCCGGTCACCCTCGGGTACTTCACGGTCTTGTCCACGATCGGCACCCTCGACTCGTTGTACGACGGGCTCGACGGAATGATCCGAGGCGAGCGCCACGGCGTAGCCGTGGCGTACAACTCCCAACTCATCCCGGTCGGAAACGACAACTTTGTCAACGCCATCGACGGCCTCGAGGCCGCCTTGGCCGCAGCGGAAGGCTGAACATGCTGTCCAGGCCGACGACAGATGCCATCCTGGAAGATCTCGCGCGCGAGGTTCGAGAACACATCCTGCCCTTGATCGATGACCCAGCCGTGAGGGTCAATCTCGAGATGATGGAGCAGCTGCTAACCGCCAGCGCGGTCCGAGCGGCACACGAAATCGCCTGGATGCACGACGAGGTCGTCCAAATGATCGAGTACGCCGCGCAGGTCCGGGATCACACCGGGGACTCGGCCGTTGATGATGCTTTGGCGGCCTACCTGGCTGGACGTTCCGACAGTCTTCATCTGGCTGCCCAGGTCGAGAACTACAGCTTGGCCGGCGAAGCCTTCGGACACGCACTCACCGCTGCTGTGGCACACCAGGATCTGCTCGACAAGGGTGCCGCTCTGGTCCGAACGCGACGCGACGCCGAGACCCAGATCCGACCCGGCTTCTACTTCCCCGGCAGATCCTGACCCGGAGCCAGCAACAGGACAAAGAAGCGCCCCGGTCAGTCGAGCAGGTCACGCACCTCGGCCAACAGCTCGATCGTCTCAACTGCCTGCGCTTGATCCGAACTCATGCATCGGCAGATCACCTCGCTGAACCCGGCGTCAGACAGCGGACGCAACTGGGCAGCCACCTCCTCTGGCGAACCCATCAGCAACGCTTCTGGACCCAACCCTCGGTAGCCGGCCTCGACAATCTCGGCTCCTACGCGTCGCCCCTCACCCGGAGCCTCCAAGACCACAACGTCCTTGCGCACGAGCGCTCTGGGAACTCGATCGAAGGCCTCACAATGCTCGAGGTAGACACCTAGCTGCGTTCGCGCCGACGCGACGTCAACAGCGGGGCTTGCGTACCAAGCGTCGCCTATGCGTGCTGCGCGCCGGATGGCCTTGGATGATGGGCCGCCTCCGATCCACCACTCGACGGTCTGCGCCGGGCGCAGGCCAATCTCGACCGGCCCACCAACGAGGTCCGACTCGACTGGCTCGCCTGCGAGTACCGCCTTCACTACCCGAACCGATTCCTCGAGCACTCGGCCTCTGGTCCCGTGATCGGCGTTCAGCGCGGCGAACTGGCCCTCGCCGAAGCCGATTCCGGTCTGGACTATGAAGGGGGCTCTCGTAAGCGAGGCGAGCGTCCCGATGTGTTCAGCGACCAGAACGGGGTGCCAAAGGGGCAGTAGGAACAGGCACCCGATCGGCCGGTCACCCCACTCGGCCATCAGCCGACCCAACATCGGGGTGTTCTGGTAGTACGACGATGCCATTGCGTGGTGATCCCCGAGGGAGAGTGAGTCAAGGCCAACTCGATCCGCAGCTTGAGCCCGTTCGATGATCCATTCTGCTCCGGCTTGCGGAGTCTCGCCCTGAATCGACGAGGACAACGACATTCCGATCTTCACTGTGTGCACCTCGGTGAGTAGGCGGCGATTAGGAGCGCCTTCGCGTGGGTGTCCTACCCGTCGCGTCCCGGCGGTCCCTCTTCAATCCTGCGGTTTACCACGTCGATCGAATGTAATGCGGCCTGAGCAACACTACGGCTGGAGCCGAGCTCTACCCGGGCCCCGAATTCGGAGCCCAGCACGCGGCGGCTGCGCTCTGCTGCCTGCTCGAGTCGTTCTTGTTCCTCCCCGAAAGTGGGGGCTCCCTCTGCGTCGACGACCGACCCGAACAGCTCAGCGGAATCGCTGTAGAACTCCAAGCGATCGAAGAGGGTGACGAGGTTGCGCAGCGTCGTGAGTTGATGGGTTTCGTGGCCTCGCCGGTACCAGTGATCGATCACCGCGGCGAACGCGTCCAGTGCCGACCGTGGCTCGCCGTGGCGGCTGAGTACCGAGACCAATGACACCCGAGCGACACCGCCGAGGAACCGTTCTCCCACGAGGTCAGCGGCCTCGATCGCACGCGTGTAGTGGTCGACTGCCATGAGAGGCTCTACGTCGGACAACACCTCGCCTCTCACATAGTCCAACCACCCCAGTCCCGACGGAGAGAATCCGACATAGTCGATGTCGTCGAGCACCGCCATGGCTTCGTCGACTTGACCGCCGTAGCGCAGTGACATCGCCATGCCGGCTGCGCCAAGAGCCACGCCCCGCGAGTCGTCCACTGCGTGAGCGGCAGCAAGGCCGAGCTTTGCCTCGTCGTAGGCCATCGTGAGGTCGCCGTTGTACATCCCGATGTCGGACAGAACCTCGCGGGCAAACCTCGAAACCGGGTCGCCCTGCGCGAGTTCAAGCGCGCGCTCGGCGGCGTCTCGCGCTTCGACGAACAAGCCTCGATTGTTGGCTCGGTAGGCGACCGTGGCGAACGCCTGAGCGGCATCCACGGGAGCCGCGGCTAGGTCAGATGCGTCGATCGCCCACTGCTGCATCTCATCCCTGGTGCGGGACACCGCGTAGACATGCAGGGCCGCTGACAGCCCGACGGCCAGCTCGGGTGCGTGCACTCGGCAGAACTGATGCGCCACTCGGAGTTCATCGAACATGTCGCTCAGTGCAGCGCTCGCATCAGCCTCGCCGAGCCCTCGCAGATCGGCATCTGCCTGACGAGCCCTGTTCAGGTAGTGCTCGGCGTGTCGTAGGGACAGCTCCCCGAAGCGCCCCTCTTCCTCGAGGCGTGCACGGCCGTGCCGGCGCAACGTCCCGAGCATCCGGTACTTCGTCGCCGGGCCCGACGTGTCGGTGACGATGAGCGATCGATCAGCCAGGTCGCCGAGCACCGGCAACAAGTCGCTGCGCTGGACAACCGCTTGGACGTCGGATGACGAGACCGGACCGGAGAAGACACTGATGTCGTGAAAGACCTCTCGCTCGTCCTCGGACAACAGCGCCTCTGACCACTCGATCACGTCGGTGAGAGTGCGGTGGCGCGGGTCGCCCTGACGCCTGGAGGACTTCAACACGTCGACGCGATCTCGAATCGCGGCGGCCAGTTCCCCGATCCCGAGTGAGGCGGATCGCGCCGCTGCCATCTCGATCGCGAGCGGGAGGCCATCAAGGTCTTCACACACAGACTTGATCAGTTCGCGATCGCGATCGTCGAACGACGCCGTCGGTTGAAGTGACGCTGCTCTCTCGATGAAGAGGTCCACTGCCGGGCTGTGCGTACCCAGAGCGTCCAGCGGCGCGAGCGACCAGGAGTGTTCACCGGCGACCCCAATCCGCTCCCGGCTCGTCGTCAGAACTCGGGCCGCCCCGCCACCCGCAAGGATGAGTTCGATCGCCTCCGAGACTGCCTCCACGACGTGCTCGCAGTTGTCGAGCAGAACGACTACATCGAGGTCACCGACGCGGAACAACACGTCTGTGACATCGCCGTTGCCCGATACGTCGAGCGCATCGGCGATCGCCGGGCCCACTGCCTCACCCTCGCTGACACGAGCCAAGGGGACGAACCGGACACCAAGCCGGTGTTTGTCCTGCCGGCCCAGCAGCACCTCGAGCGCGAGACGCGTCTTGCCGACGCCTCCGGGTCCGGGAACCGTCACGACCCGTGCGTTGTCGAGGAGGCGGTCGACTTGGTCGAGATCGTCGTCGCGGCCGATGAGGGAGGCGGTGGGAGCAGGGAACGGTGCGCGAGCAGCAATGTCTGGCTGCCCACCAATCGGCTCAGCCGGCTGCGCTGAAGTACCGCTTTCGACAGCCGGGGGCTCCTGTGCCAGGGCCCGGGACTCGGCGGCCTGAAGCGCTCCAGAAGGTTGCAGGCCGGCTTCGGCCAACGTGTCGGACGCCCGCTGGAATGCTCGCAACGCGTCGGCCACCCGATTCTCCGCCGCGAGGGCATCTACCAGGACTATCCAGCCGCCCTCTCGGAAAGGATGAAGCAGCACCAGCGCCTCGGCCTCTGCCACAGCCCGCGCGCTGTCTCGCGATTCCAATAGAGAACGGGCAAAACTCTCCTGTCCGGATTGGCGCAGCTGGTCCAGGCGGGCGGCTTCGGGCCGGACGAGCTCGAGCTCCGAGAAGTCCGAGTACGCGTCGCCTCGCCAGAGCTGGAGCCCGAGCTCCAACGCAACGGCAGCGTTTTGTGGATCGCGAGCCGACTCCGCGAGATGGAATTCGAACTCGTGGGCATCGACACTGTCCTCGTCGAACAGCTTGAGCGCATACCCCGCACCCTGGCGCTCGATGCGGTCACCGACGGTCTGGCGGAGACGCGACACGTAGGTCCGCAAGGATGCCGCGGCGCTGGCGGGTGGGGCCTCGTCCCAGATCGCGTCGATCAGCACATCGCTGGACACCGCCTTGTCCCTCGAGGCCAACAAGGCGGTCATGATGAGGCTCTGCGTGCGGCTCCCGACGTGAAGTTCCTGGTCGCCGTCACGGATCACCAGGGGACCGAGTACTCCGAACTGCACGGCCCGAGTCTAAGAGGCCGACGATCAGCTCTGCCGACGCCGCAACAAAGCCGCTAATAGAGCGCCAGATCTCAGCTGCCCAACCAGACCTCGCCTCTCTGCGTGCAACAAGGCGCAACAGCCGCGCAACGCCACTGCGACATCCCTCGTCGACGATGACACCATGACGACGACCGCACCCCCGCTCGCGACAGGGTGGGAACCCGGAGCCGCCGAAGGCGACACAATGACCAGGCGCTTCCTGTTTCACCTTGCTCGCACGTATGAAGCCTTCGCCGAAGCGGCTGGTGGCCGGGTTCAACGCGACCCCATGATGGCTGCAAGCGACCTGCGGAGGCCCAGTGGATTCTTCAACTCGATCATCCTCCTGCAGCCGGTCACTCCGACAAATGAGGCCGAAGTCGTCGACCGAATCGCACGCTTCGTCGCCGGCGGTACGGGCGAGGTGGAGGTTTGGAGCCTCTGGCCGCTTCCCGACATGGCGATTCACGGCTGGGAACTCATCGGCCATCCGCCTCTCCTGGTCCGCCCCCCGAACACGCCTCTCGAGGAGCTGGGTTCATCGATTCCCGACATCACCCGCGTGGAATCGGCCGACGGTCTCGCCGACTGGGACAGAGTTGCCATCGAGGGATTCCCACTTCCGGAGGCAGAGGCCTCCTCGAGGCTTGCAGATCCCAAGCTGCTCAACGACCCCCGCCTGAAGTTCTGGGTCGGCTACGAGAACGGCGTCGCGGTCAGTCTCGGCACGGTCTTCGTCGAGGACGACCTCGCGAGCTTCACGCTCGGTGTGACCAGGCCTGAAGCCAGGGGCCGCGGGCACTGGCAGGCCCATGCAAGGGCACGACTGGCGGCGGCGCCAGACCGGTGGATGACCGGGGTCTTCAGCGACTTCTCTCGACCGCTTGCAGAAGCCATCGGTTTCGTGCCGATCACCAGGTTCAACCTGTGGGCAATCCCTCGGGGATGACGAACCCAACTCCAGGCGCTGCGGCGGCAATACCGGAGACACCCGGCCAAGCAGCCGACCACCAACAAGTCACTTCAACAACAAACCAACGAACACGACCACAACCAACATCAAAGGGGAACCGATGACTGTCACCGAAAAAGCACCAATCAACGAAGCCGAGGTAGAGGAGTTCGCAGAGAAGATCTTCGGGGCCGTCCTCGGCGCCCAGGAGGTCCAAGCAGCGTACATAGGCGACAAGCTCGGCTGGTACGACGCGCTGGTGGGCGGTCCACTGACATCCACCGAACTGGCCGAGGCAACCGACACGGCCGAGCGTTACGCCCGAGAGTGGCTCGAGCACCAGACAGTCTCCAGTTACCTGCGGTGCTTGAACCCCGAGGCGGGCGAACTCGAGCGTCGCTTCGAGCTTCCCGCCGCCCATGCCGAGGTCTTGACGCAGCCAGAGAGCCTGGCTCACATGCTGCCGTTCCCCCGGTTCATTGCCGGATTGGGCAAACACATCGATGCCCTGGTCGAGGCGTACCGCACCAACGGCGGCGTGTCCTGGAGCGAACTGGGCGAGGACCCCCGCGAAGCACAAGCGGCAGCGAACCGGCCGATGTTCGTGAATCAGCTCGGGGCCGAGTACCTCGCCTCGATCCCGGAGGTCGACGCATCATTGAAGGCCGGTGGACGAGTGGCTGACATCGGTGCCGGCTACGCCTGGTCCAGCATCGGTGTGGCCAAGGCCTACCCCGACGCCAAGATCGACGCGTTCGACTTGGACGAACCCTCGATCGAGATGGCTCGCCGCAACATCATCGAAGCAGGCTTGGACGCACGAGTAACCGCTCACTGCGTCGACGCCGGCACGGTTGACATCGATGAGCCCTATGACCTGGTGATGGCACTCGAGTGCATCCACGATCTGCCGGACCCGGTCAGTGTCCTCTCGACGATGCGTTCGTTGGCCGGCGATACCGGCACCGTCATCGTCATGGACGAGAACGTCGGCGAGGTGTTCACCGGCGAACCCGACGATGTCGAGCGGATCATGTACGGGTTCTCGCTGATGTCTTGCCTCGCTGATGGCAAGGCCCACGACCACTCAGCGGAGACCGGCACTGTCATGCGTCCGTCAACACTCGAGGGCTACGCCAAGGATGCCGGATTCAGCGGGATCGAGATCCTTCCCATCGAGAACGACTTCTTCCGCTTCTACAAGCTGGTCTGAGACCCCCACAACCTGGTCAAGGTTCCCACACCCTGGTCAAGACCCCACACCCTGGTCAAGACTCCCACAACCTGGTATTGACCAGGTGCGGCAACGCTGAGGCCCGTTGCGCCGACCACCCAACCGGTGGCGGCCTTCGGGCCTCGACCGCGTTCTTGGGTTGAGGTTCCCCGCTAGCGCGCAGCCTGGGCTGTGGCTCTACGCCGCAGAGGAGGGTCTGTCTTCGGTGGCACCTTACGGGGAGGGAGCTCGTCGAGCAGTCGTTCCGTTGTCGCCGCGATCTCGGCAACCGCGTGGTTCACGGCTTCCTCGGTCGTGGAGGAGACCGTCGAGATCCCACCGACCTTTCGCACGAACTGAAGCGCGGCGGCCTCGATTTCTTCGCGGGTGGCGACTGGCTCCAGCCCACGCAATGGCGTGATGTTTCGGCACATGGGAAAGACGGTAGCGATGCACCGCCCATGCTGCCAGAGAACCGAAGTGGCAGCGACGCCCGTTGGTGCCACCAACTGCGGTCACCCGCAATCGCTTCGAACGCGTACAGGTGCCACGCTGGTGCAGGTGGAGCTGCCCCTGTTCGATCAGGTCGACGACCTCGTCCGCGCAATGACACCCGAACAGTTGGGCACTTTGAAGACCCGGGTGCATCGCCGCGGTATCAAGATCTGGTTCGAGACCGAGAAGGCGCCTCCTCTTCACTACGAGGCTCAGGTCTTGAACCGAAGGCACGTCGACGGCACCGAAGGCGGCGCGCTCGAGATCGGACTACATGCCGAGCACGGCGACGAAGCGGCGAACGACGCCATCGTGCAAGCTCTCAGCGACAACTCCGTCCAGTGGCGGCGATCGCTCGGTTCGGAGGCGGAGATCGGCAGCTTCTTCGGCGCCGAAGGATGGCGCAGGGTCTCCGAAGCATGGATCGAGCCGGACCTGGACGATCCCGAGACCGCACTGGCCATCGCCGCCCGTGTCGTCGACTACATCGATGCCCTCGAGCCACACGTCCGCCGGCTGGATCCGGAGGACACCCCTCGGGCTTGATCGGTTCGCGAAGTCGACCGAGGTCTAGGCTCGATTCATGATCGTCGACAAGTCCCGCACGAATCTGACCGTCGATCTGCTCCAGCAGATGATTCGAAACGAGTGCGTCAACGACGGCGAGGTCGAGTCCGGCGAGGAAATCCGGAACTCCGACCTGCTCGAGACCTACCTCGAAGGTGCCGGCCTCGACGTTGAGACGTTCGAACCGGCCGAGGGCCGCAAGTCGATGGTCGCGCGGATCGAAGGAACCGACCCGGAAGCCCCGGCGCTGTGTCTGATGGGCCACACCGACGTGGTGCCGGTCTCGCCAGCCGGGTGGAGAGAGGACCCGTTCGGGGGCGCGCTGATCGACGGCGAGGTCTGGGGTCGTGGGGCGCTCGACATGCTTTGCCTGACCTCTTCGATGGCCGTGGCGTTCAAGCACCTTGCGACCTCGTCGTTCCGCCCGAAGGGAGACCTTGTCTATTTCGGCGTGGCCGACGAAGAAGCCGGAGGAACCTGGGGGGCCAGGTGGATCGCCGACCACCATTGGGATGCGATCGCTTGCGACTATGTGTTGACCGAATACGGAGGGTTCCCCGCAGCAACCAACGACGGGGCAGCGACCATCATCAACGTCGCCGAGAAAGGCGTCGGATGGCAACGCCTCCACGTCCGCGGCACACCCGGACACGGGTCAGCGCCCTACGACGCCGACAATGCCCTGATCCGGGCCGCCGAAGTGATTCGACGGTTGAGCGAGTACCGACCGACCCCAGAGATGCACGAACTCTGGAAGATCCAAGTGGAATCCCTCCCCTACTCAGACGACGTCAAACACGCCATGCTGAGTCCTGAAACCGTCGACGAGGCACTCGACGGGTTGTCCGACCGGACCCACGCCAAGAGGTTGCACGCCTGCAGCCACACCACATTCAGCCCGAACGTTGTCCATGGCGGAGTCAAGACGAACGTGATTCCGGACGAGGTGTTCATCGAGGTCGACATCCGGACCCTTCCCGGCGAGACACAAGAGGATGTCCACGCCCACCTGCGAACTGCACTGGGCGACGATCTGTACGAGCGCCTGGACATCGAGGCCATTCACGACGATCCCGCTTCGAGTTCACCGGTCGACACACATCTCTGGGACGTCCTCGCCGACGTAGTTGGCGAAGCAAAACCCAGCGCACCACTCCAGCCCGGCCTGATCGCTGGTGGGACCGACTCGAGGTTCTTCCGGCGCCGCGATGTGGTGGCATACGGCGCCGGGCTCTTTTCGCCGCTGGTGACCCAAGAGGAGTTCGCCGCCCGGTTTCATGGGCACAACGAGCGTGTCGACATCGAATCTCTGGCGCTCACGACACAGTTGTGGATCGACGTTGCCCAACGCTTCTGGGAGTGAGATGCCCTGGAACTACAGATCCGGAGTAGGGCCCCGAGACCTAACGTTGGCGCCGCGTCCCGCCCCGCGGGAACCGAATGCCGCCCGGCCCCGTCTCAGAAACATGAACCGCATCCAGCGAGTCCTCGTTCTCGTCGCCTGTTTCATCGCAGTTGCTGCGGCATGTGGATCCGACGATGACGACGCATCAACTGCTGCTGTCCCCGCCACACCAACAGCGACCCAAGATGGCAGCGACGCTGCCGGCGCCGGCAGCAATCTGGGGTCCAATAACTGGCGGCTCGTGACAGCAGACGTGGACGGTGACCAACTCACCCTCCTGGTAAGCCACCCGGTCACCATCCGCGCCGATGGTTCAAGGGTCAGAGGAACCGCGGCCTGCAATGGATACGGGGGAACCATTGTCACCGGCGACGTCTTGTTCGAGGGCTTCGAAGTCACGGAGATGGCGTGCGATCCGGCCTCGGCCATGACCCTCGAGTCGGCTT
>JBPCTU010000061.1:0-2903 GCA_051011515.1 Acidimicrobiales bacterium | reverse complement strand
GGCCTATGTCCAGGAGTTCGAGGCCAGGCGGCACGACCTCGATTACGAATTCGATGGGGTTGTCGTGAAGCTGGACAGCCTCGACGCACAGGCGCAACTCGGCAGCACGTCCAAGGCTCCACGATGGGCGATTGCCTACAAGCTCCCGCCGGAGGAGCGCACTACGCGACTCCTCGATATCGAGGTGTCCATCGGCGCGGCTGGGTCAGCTACGCCGTTCGCCCGCCTCGAGCCGGTGTTCGTCGGCGGGGTGACCGTCACCACTGCCACGCTTCACAACCAAGACCAGATTGCCGAGAAAGACGTTCGTCCGGGAGACGTGGTGGTCGTGCGTCGAGCCGGTGAGGTCATCCCAGAGGTGGTAGGCCCGGTGCTGGCCGAGCGGGCCTCCGACTCGAAACCGTGGGTGTTCCCCAAGGATTGTCCGGTTTGTGGTGTCCCCCTCATCCGACCGGCAGGTGAAGCCAGACACCGATGTCAGAACTACGACTGTCCCCGGCAGGTCCGAGGGCGCATCGAACACTTCGCCCAACGCGGAGCGATGGACATCGAACACATGGGCGAGCAGACGGTGGACCTCTTCGTCAGCGAAGGTCTCGTTGCCGATGCCGGAGACATCTATCACCTGGACTTCGACCGGGTGAGGCAGTTCGAGGGTTTCGGCGACACCTCGGTCGCCAATCTGGAAGCGGCCATCGAGGGTTCAAGGACACGCCCTCTGGGCAACCTCATCTACGCGTTGTCCATCCCGCATGTGGGTGGCACCAACGGGGAACTGCTGGCCGAGGCGTTCGGCCACATCGACGCCATCATGGAAGCCGATCTCGACGAGTTGACCGCAGTAGACGGGCTCGGGCCGGTTATCGCGCAGGCTGTACACGACTTCTTCGCCGATACCCGGAACCGTGATCTCGTCGGGAAGCTTCGCAGCGGTGGCGTGAACCTGGTGGGCCCGGAACGATCTCAGATCGGCCAGACCCTCGATGGCATGTCGATCGTCGTGACCGGCGGTTTGGAGGGTTATTCACGCGACGAAGCTGCCGAAGCCATCAAGTCCCGGGGCGGTAAGAACCCTGGCAGCGTCTCGGGCAAGACCTCGGCGGTTGTTGTGGGTGAATCCCCCGGCGCATCCAAGTTGACCAAGGCCGAGGCGTTGGGTGTTCCTGTTCTCGACGAGGCCGGTTTCGAAGAACTGCTGGCGACAGGGCTCCTGCCCGAATGACACCCCAACTGACAAACTGAATCAGGCGACGGTGAAGCACCACTCGACGGTTCGGATGTCCGTTGGGTCGGAGGTCGGCCAGAAGGTGGCCGTCGCGCAGTTCTCGTCGCCTTTCAGCTCGGGGACCGCTCTCCCTTCGAGAGGTTGGTAAACAAACCGATTGATCGTGGTTGCGAATGCACCCGCCTGTTCGGCGCTTTCACCAGGATCGTCGGGGTTGCGAAACACGTTGACCTGATCGGGCGGAATCGGCGTGCCGTTGATGGTCAGCTCGGCTTCATACCCGGCGATCAGGTCGATTCCGACCTGTGACTGGCGCAGTACCTCGGAACCCTCGGCGGGCAGAAGGGCCTCGATCGCCGGGTGGCTGAAGATGACATCGTCGTCCGAGGGAGTGTCGGCGACAACGAACGCGATGACGAATATCGCGACCCCGCCCGCCAAGACGACAGCCGGCAAAAACGTTCGCAGGAACGCCTTGGTTGGCGACCCGGCGCGGTCAGTGGTTTTGTCCACACCCATATTCTGCCTGGCCGGAGTACCAATTCATCGGTCACCGTTGGGGGTGGTGGCACCGATCCTGGAAACAGGGGCGGTATTCTCGGCCCGTGTCCGAGTCTCGCGGCGAGCAGGTCGGCAGGGTCCTCGGAGGTCGCTACCGCCTGATCACACTTATTGGAATTGGAGCCAGCGGTGAGGTCTATCTCGCCGATGACACCGAACTCCGTCGTCAGGTCGCTGTCAAGGTGTTGCATCGAGTGCTCGCAGACGACGAGCTGTTTCTCGAGCGGTTTCGGGCAGAAGCCAGGACTGCGGCGTCGCTGAGTCATCCCAACATCGTCGCGGTGCACGACTGGGGCGAGGACGGGGTGCCCTTCCTCGTCACCGAGTACCTCGGCGGAGGAAGCCTCAGAGCGATGCTGGACATGGAGCCGGTGCTGACTCCCTCCCAGACCCTGTTGGTCGCATTGGAAGCTACAAGGGGACTCGAGTACGCCCACCGACGGGGTGTGGTGCAACGCGACATCAAACCCGGCAACCTCCTGTTCGACAGCGAGGGACACGTGCGCATCGCGGACTTCGGTCTGGCCAAGGCACTCGCTGAAGCGTCGGCCACCGAACCCGGTGGTGCCGTCCTGGGGACGGTGAGATACGCATCACCCGAGCAGGCTCAGGGAAAACGCCTCGACGCCAAGAGCGACGTCTACTCCCTCGGGCTGGTGATGGTCGAGGCCCTGACCGGCGAATTGCCCTACGAAAGTGACACACCCATCGGGACACTGATGGCCCGGGTCGACACCCCCGTCGAGACCGACGATCGTTTCGGGTCACTCAGAGGCCCGGTAGAACGAGCTACACGGATCGATCCCGAAGAGCGCCCAGATGCGGGTGAGCTCCACGTCGCCCTCATGGCCGCCGCCGAGGATCTGCCGCGGCCAGAACCGCTCCCGTTGGCAGGTGCCATCTCATTCGACCCCCTGGCGGTCCCTGACGCCGACCAGACCATGGTGGGGGCACCGTCGTCTTCGCAGCCCGGAGTGGCTGCCGCAGCGGCTCAGGCCGGTTACGAATCGGCAGAGACCGAGGTCACCCGCCGCCGTAGATGGCCCTGGATGGCGCTCATGGCGTTCATCGTCGTTGGAATCGGGGTCGGCGTCTGGGCGGCTCAGACATCCTCGGA
>JBPCTU010000060.1:0-2813 GCA_051011515.1 Acidimicrobiales bacterium | reverse complement strand
GCCCGAACGGTGATGACCACGAGACGTGCATCTTCGAGATGATGTACGTGGCGCCGTTCTCGGGCGAACGACCTCCCCCGGCCGAGGTCGTCCATCTGGGCGCAGACGATCCATGGACCGACGCAACAGGCCTCGAGAACTTGGCCATGGTGGCCGAACAGGACACGTTCAACATGGAGCAGGTCCAGCGCGGGCTCAAGAACCTTCGCCGAGAAGGTGTCGTCTTGAGTCGATACCAAGAATCAACGATCCGCTGGAAGCACGACCTCCTCACCGAATACATCGACCGTGGCCCGGTGGGCTCATGACCGACGGTGGGATCAGGCATGGGTTCTCGGGGGCGATCTATTCACGCCACGCAGATGATCGCGTCAAGGTCGAGATGCCCGACGGCAGTACCGGCATCTTCGACGGCATCGGCCGCTGGATCGAGGGCGACGTGTACGACGTCGACCCCCAGATGTGTGTGTGGGTGAGCGCCAATCGCATCATGGTCAGCCACCGCATAAGCAAACAGGGTTGAAGGATTTGCCGCAATGACCACCGCAACAGCAGATGTCGTTTTGGACCTGCACCGCCGGATGGTTCGCATCCGCCACTTCGGGGCGCTCCGGGCGCGAAATCGGCAAGGATCAGGCGTGGGACCGCCTCGCCGGGGATGGTGTGGGCCAGGACATCTCCGAGCGAACGAGCCAGATGGCCGACGTGCCGCCGAAGTTCAGCTTGGCGAAGAGCTTCGCCGGGTTCGCCCCGAGCGGGCCGTGGCTCACGACGCTCGACGAGTTGGACGACCCCACCGACCTGGCGATCTCCTGCGGCGTCGACGGCGAGCCACTCCAGGCGTCGCGGACGAGCCGCATGATCTTCGACATTCCGACCATCGTGGAGTTCGTGTCTTCGCGCTGTGAGCTGCGGGTTGGTGACCTGTTGTTCACCGGCACGCCCGCCGGTGTCGGCTTCACGCGGGAGCCGCCACGGTTCCTGCAGCGGGGCACAACATTGGTCTCGACCATCGAGGGCGTGGGGGAGTTGCGCAACCCGCTCGTCTGAGGATCTGCCGAGCCGAGGAGATCGCGTACCCTAGCCCAGAATTGAACGACTGTTCATATCGAAGTGCATGCGGTTAAGCTGGCTGGCATGACGAGTCCCGCTGGCCGACGCAACGTTCCCCTCGCAGTCACAGATCGTGACCGGATTCCTGCATCGCGCTACTACGACCAGGAGTTCTTCGACCTCGAGCGTGAACACTTCTGGCCTCACGTCTGGCAGATGGCCTGCCGCCTCGAGGAGATTCCCGAGCCTGGCGACTTCGTCGAATACGCCAACGTGGGCAAGTCCGTGATTGTGATCCGCAACGCTGCGGGAGGTGTGAATGCTTTCCACAATGCATGCCGGCACCGCGGCGTGCAGCTGGTGCAAGACCGCGGCAATGTCAAGAATGGCTTCATCTGTCCGTTCCACGGCTGGTGTTACGACCTCGAAGGCGTCAACACCTTCGTGTACTCGCCCGATCACTTCCGCGAAGAAAACCTGGACCCGGCCGAGCTGAATCTGGCGCCGTGTCGAGTGGACACCTGGGGAGGGATGGCCTTCATCAACCACGATGACGATGCACCTCCTCTTCGGCAGTCGCTGGAGCCGTTCGCCACCGCGATGGACGCCTTCAACGCCGACCAGATGAGAATCGAATGGTCTGAATCGTGCTTGTTGCCCACGAATTGGAGGTTGGCACTCGGGGCGTTCCTCGAGGGGTATCACGTTCGCACCACCCACCCTCAGATACTTCCCAAGGGGACCCGCGGCAAGGACGCCTACAAGCCGTCGCGGCCCGGCGTTGAATACGCCAGTCGGTATGCGGGCCATGACGATGTGCGTACGCAGGTCGACAACTTCCTCTTCTACCTACGCGCCCTGAACGAGGGCAACCGAGGCATGATCAGCCAGCCCGAACTGGCGATTGCCGAAAGCCTCCGCAACGTTGAGCTGCCCGATACGCCGACGGCGTCCAAAGACTTCACACACAAGGTCTATGAAGCGCTCATGGCGTGGGGAGAGGAGACCGGGACGCCAATCCCTGATTTCGATCACATCGTCGAACAGGGGATCCCAAACGGCACCTGGTACGCGTTTCCCAACGTCTTCCTGCAGCCCATCTTCTCGAGCGCCCCGCTGTATCGAGTGCGCCCGCTCGGACCCGAACTCACCTTGTTCGACATCTGGTCGCTCACGCCCTATGCCCCGGGTGAGGCTCCACCAACGCCTCCAACACCCACGCCGATGGCGCCCGACGATCCTCGTTGGCCGCTCATCCCGGCCCAAGACTTCTCGAACCTGCCGAAGCAGCAGCTGGGCCTGCATGCCACCGGCTTCGAGTACATGCGCCTGGCCGAGGGCGTCGAGGGAATGGTCAGCAATGTCGAACGCATGGTCGACACGTACCTCGGTGGCGCCGACCCGGCCCGCGTCGCCGAACTACTGCCGCACGTGTCGGGCCGCATTGGTCATGTTGACATGCACCCCCAAGGATTCTTCGACTGTTAGGTCTCGCCATCAGCCCCTCTGGGATCGTGAAGGTGTCCCGAACTCGGCCGGACCGTTGGTTGGGGGAGGTGCCCCAGGGTGGCGCGAGGGCTGTGAAGGAGTTCAGCGGGTAGGGCGCGAAGAGGCCAACTACTTCATCAGCCACTTCGCAGGTGACAGTGAACTCCGCTTCGGCCCTGACGAGTTGCCGCCACTCACCGACATCGGCTTCTGGTCGCTCACGATCCATGACCCCGACATGCTCGTGAGGCCCAACGAATACGACTCGTATG
>JBPCTU010000059.1:0-7998 GCA_051011515.1 Acidimicrobiales bacterium | reverse complement strand
GAGTACCGGCCCGCGGGTCGTCCATGCAAACGCACGCCCGTCTACGACATCCTCGATGCCAAGGGCGCGCAGTGGCAAGAAGTGTTCGGGTGGGAGAGGGTCCAATACTTCTCCAGCGACTCCAGCTCTGAGATGCACTCGTTCCGTCGGTCCAACGCCTTCGAGGATGTCGGCCGTGAATGTCGTGGTGTTCGGGAGTCGGTCGGAATCGCCGACCTCACGGCCTTCGCCAAGTTCGATGTCACCGGGGCCGACGCAGAAGCACTCCTGGATCGACTGTCGGCCAACAAGATGCCAAACAAGGACGGAGGCACGAGGCTCGTCCACATGCTCACCGACCTCGGCGGTATCGAGTCCGAGATGACCATCACGAGGTTCGGAGCCGAACGGTTCTATTTGAACTCTGCGGTGGTCGGTGAAACTCATGACCTCGACTGGCTTCGCCAACACGTACAACCCGGCGAGGCCGTCACCATCACAGACGTGACCGACGATCTCGGGCTGTTGGCCATCAGCGGCCCCCGCTCTCGCGATGTGCTCGCCAAGCTCACCGACGCTGACCTCTCCAACGACTCGTTTCGGTGGCTCACCGCTCAGGAGATCGTGGTTGCCGGCGTCGGCTGTCGCGCACTGCGGGTTTCATACGTCGGCGAACTCGGCTGGGAACTGCATGTTCCGATGGAACACCTGGCTGAGCTTTACACGGCGATCTGGAGCGCCGGAGAAGGGTTCGGCATCATCGACTACGGGTCTTATGCCATGAACGTGATGCGGATCGAGAAGGCCTACAAAGCCTGGGGGGCCGAGCTGACCACCGAGATCACCCCTGTAGAAGCCGACATAGGCCGTTTCGTCGACTACTCCAAGGACTTCAAGGGCAAGGCGGCCACCCTCGAGCGGCTCGAAGGCGACGAGCTCGAGTGGATCCTCGTGTACGCCGAGGTCGACGCGACCGACAACGACTGCCGCGGCAATGAGCCGTGTTATGACGGCGAGCACCTGATGGGCATCACGACGAGTGGGACGTGGGGGCACTCGGTGGGGAAGAGTTTGGCGTTCGCCTATGTCAGCACGAGCTGTGCCGAACCGGGCTCAACGTTCGAGGTCCAGCTCATGGGCGAACGTCGGGCTGCGACGGTGCTCGCTGAGCCGGCCTACGACCCCAGAAACACCAGGCCGAGGGCATAGACAGGTGGGCGAGGAGCCGCGCCGACGCCGAGCTGGAGGTAGAGCAGCTCGCGTTGCGCTGCGCCAGGCCGAACCAACCGAAGACCAGCGGGCGGTGTTTCCGGGCACACCCGGAGGAATGTTCACCCCGCTCTCGGAGAGCGATTGCGAGTCGGTCCTCGAGACGGCCCTCGATCTGCTCGAAGACCTGGGCATGGGCGGTCCGATTCCCGAATTCGTCGAGGTCGTCACAGCCGCCGGTGGCTGGGTAGATGACGAGGAGCGACTCCACTATCCGAAAAGCGTGGTCCAGGGAGCAATCGCCACGGCTGCCAAGAGCTGGGTCTGGCACGGAATCGACGACGACCGCAGCATCGAGCTGAAGGACTCCAAGGTGCACTTCGGGACCTCAGGAGCCGCCGTGTTGATGTTCGACCACGTCGAGAACGACTTCCGGCCAAGCACGCTCTCCGACCTGTACGACGCCGCTCGTTTGGTCGACACCCTCGACAACATTCACTTCTTCGTACGGACGGTCGTAGCTCGCGACATGGAGGAGGCGCGCGACCTCGACGTCAACACGGCGTACGCAGTGATGATGGGAACCAGCAAGCCGGTGGGAACCTCCTTCTTCCGACCCGAACACGTCTTCGAAACCGTCGACATGTTCGACGCTGTACTCGGCGGGCCTGGCGAATTCCGCAAGCGACCCTTCATCGTGGCCAACATCACCTTCGTTGTGCCGCCACTCAGGTACGCGGAGGAGTCGGCCCAATGTATGGTCGCCCAGGTCAAGACGGGGATGCCCATCAACCTGCTGTCAGCGGGCCAGGCCGGGGCGACCTCGCCGGCGGCGCTGGCGGGTTCGCTGGCTCAGGCCCTCGCCGAATGCCTGGCCGCTCTCACCAACGTCAACCTGATGTCACCCGGCCATCCATGTGTCATGGGTTTGTGGCCATTCGTCTCGGACCTGAGGACTGGCGCCATGAGCGGCGGGAGTGGCGAAGAGGGTTTGTTGAACGCCGCCGCAGCGCAAGTCGCCAACTGGTTGGGGCTTCCCTCGGGCGTTGCTGCCGGCATGGCGGATTCCAAACTTCCCGACAACCAGGCAGGCTACGAGAAGGGTGTCACGGTAGCCCTGGCGGCCCACGCCGGAGCAAACCTTGTCTATGAGTCGGCGGGAATGCTCGGATCCTTGCTTGGTTGCTCTCTCGAGGCATTGGTGATCGACAATGACATGCTCGGTTCGATCAATCGGACGGTCAGAGGGATCGATATCGACGAGACCACGCTGTCGGCGTCGGTCATCGCGGACGTCATCAGCGGCCCGGGGCACTTCCTCGGCCACGATCAAACCCTCGGACTGATGCAGACCGAATACACCTACCCGTTGATAGGCGATCGGCTCAGCCCCGACGATTGGCGCGATGCCGGCGCCCGGAATGCACGTGAGGTGGCCCACGACGTGGTTGTCGAGACGCTCGAACGGCACTACCCCGATCACGTCTCCAAGGCCACCGATGACCTGGTAAGGGCGAATCACCAGATTCATCTTCCCCAACCGCCCTCGTTGAAGTAGAACTGCGCCGTGGAGACTCCGGAGAGACATGTCGCGTGGACTCGGATGGAGGATGGAACCAAAGCCGACTACGAGTTCCTCACCCGGCTATACGAAGACCACGCCAAGGGTGCACTGATCTCGAACCTGATGGTGATGCTCGACATGTTGGCGGGCCCGAAGTTGGGGTACCAGATCGACCGGTATCAACACTCGTTGCAGTCGGCTACGCGCGCTCTTCGAGCCGGCGAACGCAGCGACGTCGTGGTCGGAGCGTTGTTGCACGACGTCGGCGACGCGTTCGCGCCAGAGAACCACTCAGCGGCAGCGGCAGCACTACTTGCGCCTTACGTCGACGAGGAAACGCGTTGGGTCGTCGAACACCACGGTTTGTTCCAGGGGTACTACTACTTCCACCATCTTGGCGGCGACCGCGACGCCCGCGACACTCATACGGGATCCCCTCACTACGACGCATGCGTTCGGTTCTGCAAGGACTACGACCAGAACTGCTTCGACCCCGGCTACGACACGCTGCCCATCGAGGCCTTCCAGGATCACGTCGTCGAGGTGTTCTCTCGAGAGTCGCGGATCCCTGGCGTCGCCCCGCTGACCCCCTGATCTGCGATCCCCTCGGGCTGTTGGCGGAGGGCCAACTCTGGCACCATTGTCCCGTGTCGGAGCCAGAGTCGGGACCCCGCGACTGGACAAACGAAGCAGCTTGGGTGGACACACGCCGGCCAGTAGAGGCCGCGAGCGTCCTACCCGCCGAGGCCTATGCCGATGCCGACTTCTTCGCCGAGGAACAGGATCGCGTGTTCGCGACGAGTTGGGTCGCAGTCGCTCTCGTGGATGAGGTCGGGCCGGGGAGACTGCTGGTCCGCAACGTCGGTGGCAAGTCAGTCCTCATCACCCGCGACGGCGCCGGGCAGATCAGGGGGTTCCTCAACAGCTGCCGCCACCGCGGCACCGAGTTGGCCCAAGCCGACTGTTCGGTAGCCAACACCATTCGCTGTCCGTACCACCGTTGGGGATACAGCCTCGACGGCCGCCTGGTCGCCACTCCCCGGTTCGATGAGGCAGGGGTCGATGGTTTCGATCCCGCTGACTACCCGCTGCATTCGATACGGATCGCTAGCTCGGGTTGTGTGGTTTATGCCTGCCTCGACCCGACTACCCCGCCGTTGGAGTACTGGCTGGGCGATCTCGAAGAACGCCTCGCCGAGTACACACTTCACGAGTGGCGAACTGTGGAGACCCAGACAATCACCATCAAGGCCAACTGGAAGCTCATTGCAGAGAACTTCCAGGAGTACTACCACCTCACCTGGGTGCATCCGGAGCTGGCGAAGGTGTCGCGGGTCGATGATCACTTCCGCTTCCAGGGGCCCGGCATGTATTGCGGGCAGACGACCACACCCGTTTCGAGCGACGATCGTGACGACTGGACTGCGATGCCCGCGTCCCCCGGGCTGAACAGGTCAGACGCCGCGAGTGGGCGTTTCATCTCGATCTTCCCCAATCTGTTGTTGTCCGTATTGCCAAACCACTGCTTCGCCATGCGTCTTCAACCTGTCGACGAGGCAACCACCATCGAAACCTGCACGTGGTTGGTGCCGGCAACAAGCGCCGAGGTCGATGCCGAGGCATTCGATCGCACTCGCCAGTTCTGGCTCGACGTGAATGCTGAAGACATCGCGATAGTCGAACGGGGCCAACGCGGGCTGACCACTGGCGGCTACACCCCTGGACGATTGTCGCCGCGGTTCGAAGAGCCTCTACATCGTTTTCACAACATGGTCGCCGATCGGTTCGTCGGGGTCGACCGCGTTCCCGAGGGGGACCACGACGATGGGCAACCTCGTTACGGGACCGGATCGAACCCGCTGCCGTACCGTCCGGCCAACCCAAGCTGACATGGGCGGGCCACCCAGCCAACCAGGCGCTAACGGCGTCGTCTCGGGATCAGGTTGGCCGCTACCGCAGATGCCCGGGCCGGGAAAGGCACGTACTCGCGTTGGCGCTCGAACGGCAACGGATCCTTGGCGACGATTCTGACGAAGACGTACACCGCAATTACGCCGAGTGTTCCCGACAAAGTCCAGAAGAGGAACTCCGCCCCAAAGAGTGCCATCAGGCCGGCCGCAACCACTGGCCCGGCAATGGCGCCGGAGCCGTTGACCCGGACCAAGGTGGCTGACGCTCCCAGGATCTGCTCCAATTTCAGCCAGTCGTTCGTGTAGGCGATCGTCAGCGAGTAGAGCGGGAACATCGCAGCTCCCAGCACTCCCATGGCCAAGATCGCGGCCACAGATCCATCTTCGACCACTACCGGCACCAGCGCGGCCAGCGAGCCCACTATCGCGAGGGCGAGCATGACGCCGCGCCGGGGGAGCTGATCGGACAACCATCCGATCGGGAATTGGGCTACAAGAGCACCTACGAGCGGTGCCGCCAGAAAGACTGATATCCGGCCTGCACTGAGGCCGGCGTCAGCCGCATACACCGGTGCCATACCGATCAGCGCACCAGCCGCGACTCCACTCCAGAACGAGCTGAACAGCCCCGTCGGCACAACCTTCACGAGCCGTCGGAACGGCATCGGTTCGGGCACGGCGTAGGGCGGAGAGCTGGTTGCCGACAACGCGACCGGTACCAGCGACACCGAGACCAGCACCGAGGCGATGATGAAGAGCCTGAACCCACTGTCGTCTTCGATGTTCAACATGAGCTGACCAATTGTGAGGCCACCCATGCTCACCATCATGTAGATGGAGAGGATTCGGCCTCGCGTCTTGTTGGTGGCCAGATCGTTCAACCACGACTCTGTCACCACGTACAACCCAGCCATACATCCACCGAACACGAAACGCATGAGAGCCCAGGTTGCGGGCTCAACGACGAGGGCCTGGACCAGAACGGCGGTAGACGCCAATGAAGCAAGAGCGGCGAACACACGAATGTGACCCACATTCTTGAGCGCGTACTCCGCATACAACGTGCCCACGAGGAACCCGGCGAAGTACGAGGCCATCACCAGACCGGTGACGCCCAGGCCGAAACCTTCTGCCGTCGATCGGACTCCGAGGAGCGAACCATTGAGGCCGTTGCCGACCATGACCAGGGCCAGGCCCAAGAAGAGTGCCCAGGTCGCGGCAGCGACAGAGGTCGCCGGTATCCACGGACCAACTGCCGACTGCTCTTCCACCATCGGCTCTGAGACAACCGGTTCAGTCACCGCGCGGCACGCTACCCCTGATTCAGCTGCTCGAGCTGGAATTCCGACGCCTGGAACATTGGGCGCTCGGGCACTGGCGACTCAGCCGTCAGAGCGACGAGTTGCCGATCAGACGGATCGTTTCGTCATGAAATCCATCGACCAGCTCTGCTTGGAGGCTCCGCACCGCGGAATCCCGAGACCTGCTGCTCCGCCTGGCCACCAGGCACACCTCGGGTAGATCCGCTGGCAGTACGACGTCCTGCCAGCGCCGGATCTCGGGCGGTGCAGCCGGGTGATGCGCGTTCAGGACCGTCACGCCCAAACCGGCGTCGACGGCGGCAATAACACCCGCGGAACTCTCACACTCGAGTGAGATCGAGTACTCGAGCCCGGCCTCTCGCAGGCGTTTCTCGGCTATCGGGCGGTAGAAGCACTTCGGTCCAAAGGTGATGAGTGGTACGGCCCCGTCTTCTGGGAGCACCAAGTCGGCGTCGGCGAACCAGGCCAGCTGATCTGTGCGCAACACCACATCCGAATCATCCAGCTCGTCGGCAATCACCTGAACGATCGCGAGGTCCAGCTCGCCGGCGCGGAGCCACGCGTTGACCGTGCTACTCAGGGCGATTCGAGTGTGGACCTTGACCCGGGGGTGCCTGACCCGGAAGTTCCGGATGACGGCCGCGATACCGGCCAGGTCCGGCTCATCATTGCAACCCAGCCGAACAGTGCCCGTGAGCTCGCTCAGCTCCAGACTCGCGACTGCCTCATCGTGAGCCGAAAGAATCCGGTCAGCATGCACCAGGAGCTCCTCCCCCATCGGAGTCAGCTCGATGCCTTTCCCTTTGCGCACGAGAAGTGTGTGGCCCATCCGTTCCTCGAGACGCTTGATCTTCCAACTGACCGCGGACTGGGTCAGGTAGAGGCGCGAGGCGGCTCCGGTGAAACTGCCAGATTCGACTATCGCACGGAACGCACGCAGGGAGTCGATGTCCAGTCGCACCCCTAAACGATGACAGATTCGCGTCGCGGACACCAGATTTCGCCATGCCAGTTCGTGGCGGACTCGTGCCCGCACTGCCATGCTGCTTCGGTGGGTCCCGGTACGAGTGACTATGACGCGGTGGTGATCGGTGCCGGTGTCATTGGCAGCGCCGTCTCGTACGAACTGGCTCGCCGCGGCCATCGAACGCTGAGTATCGACAAGCTGCCCGCTTCCGGGTTCGGTTCGACGAGCAACAGCTGCGCGATCGTCCGATTCTCGTACTCGACCTACGAGGGTGTCGCGATGTCATACGAGGGCCTCCAGTACTGGCTGGATTGGCCGAACTACATCGGAGTCAACGACCCCCGCGGCTTGGTCAGCTTCAAACAGTGCGGAACGATGCTCGTCAAACGTGAAGGTGGCCACCACGAGAAGGTGGTGCCGCTGATGAAGAGTTTGGGGATTCCTTTCGAGGACTGGGACGTCGAGACGATGCAACACCGGGCTCCGATTCTGGATGCCGGGATGTACGGCCCGCCGAAACGCCCCGAGGATTCAGCGTTCTGGGATGACCCGACCGAGCAGATCCTTGGCGGCATCTTCACCCCCGAATCCGGATACGTGAGCGACCCGCAGCTCTCTGCTCACAACTTGCAGGTCGCCGCCGAGGCTCGCGGCGCCGAGTTCCGATTCGGCACCGAAGTGGTCCGGATCAACCAAGTCGATGGACGGGTAGGTGGCGTGACCCTCGCAGATGGTGCCGAGGTAACCAGCCCGATCGTCGTGAACGTCGCCGGCCCCCACTCGTACCTGATCAACCAGCTCGCCGGGGTGTACGACTCGATGAACATCAAGACCCAGGCTCTCCGCCACGAGGTGCACCACGTGCCGGCCCCGTCGGACTTCGACTGGGAAGGCCGCGGGTTTCACGTTCAGGATGGCGACACAGGTGTCTACTTTCGTCCCGAGGTCGGCAACCACATGCTCATTGGGAGCGAGGATCCCGAGTGCGACCCACAGGAATGGGTGAACCCCGATGAGTTCAATGCAACCGTCACCGATGCGCAGTTC
>JBPCTU010000058.1:0-2768 GCA_051011515.1 Acidimicrobiales bacterium | reverse complement strand
ACCGAACACCATCGACTTCAGGTTGCCGGCACGTTCGATGTTGTACGAGATGGACGGCTCGAACGCGACAATGCATCCAGTGTCCACGCGTAGCGTTTCACCCACGAGCCGTTTTTCCACGATCGTGCCGCCGGCGTGAACAAAGACCATCCCGTCGCCCTGGATGTCCTGGAGGATGAATCCCTCACCGCCGAAGAGCCCTGCACCGAGCTTCTTGTTGAACGCAATGCCGATCGAAGTGCCCATCGCGGCACACAGGAACGATTCCTTCTGGGCGATGACCCGACCGCCTATTTGTGAGAGGTCAAGCGGCACGATCTTGCCCGGATACGAAGCAGCGAACGCGGCCTTGACTCTGCCGCCACCAGAATTGGTGAAGTGAGTCAGGAAGATGGATTCCTGGGCCAGCGCTCGTTTACCGGCCTGCTTTAGCTTGCCCCACATACCGGCATCGGGTTGCGAGCCATCACCCATCTTGGACTCAAAGGTGATGCCCTCCTCGAGGTACATCATCGTGCCGGCTTCGGCGATGACCGTCTCCATCGGATCAAGCTCGATCTCGACGAACTGCAGGTCATCACCGAAGATCTGATAGTCAACCTCATGACTGTTCAAGATCCCCTCCAAAACGTGATGAGCCAAACCTAGGCCAAGCTCAGCCCAACCGCACCAGAACGCGGCGGTACTACCTACTTGGTACTCAGTACTCTCGCAGGGCTACGGGACATAGGGACAGTCGGTCGGTTTGTCGGGAGACACGATGTCTGGGTGACAGCCACAGTTGACCCACGGATCCCACCCGTAGTCGCGGTTCTCGAGCGCCCAGTCGTAGTGGGTGCGGGCCGTGGCGATGCTCGCCTCCGGATGCTGCCTGACCTCGCCCGCCCAATTGGGAGTGAGGGGATTGATCCAGTCCCAGATGTGCTCGCGGTACTGGAACAGCCCAGTTGTACCCGACTTCGGGTTGACGATGAACGGCTCTCCGAGAGATTCGCAGCCGAGGACGATGCGGGCGTTGGCTGTCTCTCCGATGTCGCCGAAATACTGCGCGAGGAGAGGGAGCCAATGGTCGGGCTCGTGTCCCCAGCGCTTGTTGAGCTCGCAGCTGGCCTCATCCTCGGCGTGGCACACGTCTGAGCCCGCGGCACCCCGCGCCGTGTCATTGCCGCTCTTACCCCAGATCCTGTCGTTGCCTTCGCCGGCGCGGATGATGTCATTGCCAGCACCACCACGCAGCTTGTCGTGGCCCTTTTCGCCCAGGATGAGGTCGTTGCCGCCACCGCCGTAGATGTTGTCAGCGCCGCCGCGGCCGCAGATGATGTCATCGCCACCGTTTCCGTGGATGGTGTCCTTACCGGAGGTACCGACGATCACGTCGGCGCCCGAGGTGCCCTGGATCGGCTCACCTGATCCGTCAGCCACAATCGTCGCCTGATGCCCGCCGCAAGTCGCACTGCCGGCCGAGGCCGCCAATGGGATGGCTAGCAACGCTGCAGCGCACAGCGCTACAGCCACCACGAGTCGATTCAGGCGCTGCATTCGATCACTTCCAAGACGCCCCTGGGCCATCAGGATGGCACTTTTCGCGAAGGTAAGGCGATTCATCAACTAGGCGGTTCCAGCAGCCGCTTGCAGCTCCACGGGGTCCAACCCCAGCGCCCGTCCCAATCGACGTATGCGTCGTACAAGCGGCGGGCGGTCGCGATGTTCGCCTCGGGGTGGAAAGGGCTTTCGCCAGCCCATACCGGTGTCTCCGGGTTCCACTGGTCCCAGGTGCCCGGAATGAACTGGAAAAGGCCCATCGCTCTGCCCCATTGGGTCTCCGGGCCGCGGATGAAGGGTTCGCCAGTGGATTCGCAGCCCAGGATGATGCGTGCGTTGGCGGTCTCTCCGATGTCGCCGAAATACTGCTCGAGGAGAGGAAGCCAATCGTCCGGCTCGTGTCCCCAACGCTTGTTCAGCTCGCAGCTGGCCTCATCCTCGGCGTTACACACATCGGACCCCGCGGCACCTCGGGCCACGTCGTTGCCGCTCTTGCCCCAGATCCTGTCGTTGCCTGCGCCGGCGCGGATGATGTCATCGCCAGCACCACCGAATAGGCGATCGTGACCTCGGTTCCCGTACATGACGTCGTCACCACCGTCTCCGCAGATGATGTCGCCGCCCCCGAGGCCGTGGATGATGTCATCGCCACCGAGTCCCTTGATGACATCCTTGCCATCGGTGCCCACGATCTCCTCGCCGGCTTGGGTGCCGACAATGGTTGCCTCCCAGCTCCCGCAGAAGACGCCGGTACCTGCGTCGACGGTGGGAGCGGTGGCGACACCAACGGCCGCGGTGCAGACGATGAAGAAGCCGAACGCAGCGAGTCGAATACGGGTCTTGGCAGCGCTCATTGGTCTCAGTATCGGCATCCTCGCATGCTTTTCTCAAGCCGACAGTCGTTGCGGCGCAATGACCCGAAGGATTTCACGACTGGGCACCCGTGTGCAAGCATTGCTCATGGCGCTCCGCAAGCCCTCCTCAGGCCACACAAGATGGCCGGAGTTCGCCCATGTGATCTTCGATTGTGACTCGACACTCTCCACAGTCGAAGGCATCGATGTGTTGGCTGAGGATCTCGGTTTCGACGATGAGGTCGCCGCGCTGACGCAGGCGGCGATGGAGGGCGAGGTTGAGCTCAACTCTGTCTATGCGCAGCGCCTCCGCATGTTGAAACCTTCCAAACAAGCCATTGCTGCCCTGCGCGCCGCCTACAAGCAGAGCGT
>JBPCTU010000057.1:0-4296 GCA_051011515.1 Acidimicrobiales bacterium | reverse complement strand
CACTCCGGTCTGTTCCTCGATGAGGCTTACATAGGTCTTGGCATTCGGCGGAAGGTCATCGACGGTTCGGCATTCGCTGATGTCGGTCTCCCAGCCTGGAAGTTCCTCGTAGATCGGTCGAGCCTCGTGGAATTCGGACTGGTGATACGGCATGTTGTCGACACGCTCGCCGTCGATTTCGTAGGCGACGCACATCTTCACCGTGGACAGCTGATCCAGGATGTCGAGTTTCGTGAGGGCGATCTCCGAGAGCGAGTTCAGCCTCGCGGCATGGCGGAGCATCACTGCATCGAACCAACCACAACGGCGGCGTCGGCCAGTGTTGGTGCCGTACTCGTGGCCAACATCAACGAAGTGGTCGGCAATTTCGTCGAACAACTCGGCCGGGAACGGGCCTGAACCCACACGGGTTGTGTAGGCCTTGGCGATACCCACCACCCGGTCAATGTCTCTCGGACCAACCCCGGCACAGGTGCAGGCCCCACCGGCAGTGGGGTTAGACGAGGTTACGAACGGGTAGGTGCCCTGATCGAGATCCAGGAACGTTGCCTGGGCCCCTTCGAACAAAACGTGCTTGTCGGCTTCGAGCGCCTGGTGGACCACATCAACCGAGTCACAGATGTAGGGCTGGAGACGCGGGAAGTACTCGTGCAGATACTTGTCCGCGATGACCTCTGCTTCGGGGGCCAGTCGGTTGTAAACCTTGCCCAGAAGCGGTCCCTTTTCGTGGAGTGCCACGCTGAGCTTCTCGCGGAAGATCTTGGGATCCAACAGGTCCTGGACGCGCAGTCCAATTCGGAAGGCCTTGTCCGCGTAGGCGGGCCCGATGCCGCGCTTCGTGGTACCGAGTTTGTTGTTGCCGAGGTTCCGTTCGAACACGACATCGAGCTCCTGGTGATAAGGCAGGATCAGATGGGCGTTGCCCGACACACAGAGGCGAGAACAGTCGACTCCCTTCGCCTCGAGCATGTCGACCTCGGCGATCAGTACCTCGGGGTCGACGACCACGCCATTGCCGATGACCGGCACGATGTGGTCGTAGAGAACGCCGCTGGGAATCAGCTGGAGCGCCGTCGTCTCACCGTCGACCACAAGCGTGTGGCCGGCGTTGTGGCCGCCCTGGTACCTGACGACAAGGTCCATCTCTTTGGCGAAGAGGTCGGTGAACTTACCCTTCCCCTCATCGCCCCATTGGGTGCCGACCACGATGGTTGCGGGCAAGTCGTGGCCTCCTTCGCTCGCGACCCCGGAACCGGGAGATCCTATCCCGGTCGAGAAAAGCGAGCGGCATCAATACCGGCACTCAGGGAGAACGTCGCTGGAGGGGCCGAATGCGCACCCACGGCCCCTCCAGCTCGTTAGTTGTCTGGCATGGAGGGACAGTTGTCTTCGACCCTTCAGCCAGGGACCCATGCCAAGCGGGTCTCTGAATGGGGCCGGGTTCGCATAGCTCCCCACAGAGCAGGCGACCAGTTACGCCCTGTGGATCATCACTTCCCCACGGCCTTTCGACCGACTCGACCACGGTACGACCCGGACGGCCCTGGCTTCAAGAAATCGGGAAGATGTGCCCACAGGATCAGTGACGGCAGACCACAACCGCGTTAGGTTCTGCTCCCAATGGCATCTGGGGCGGAGATGAGGTTGGACAACGACGTCGAGACACGGGTGGCTTGGCTGCACCCACGCGTTCTAGTGGTTGACGAGGACGCAGAACACCTGGCATCCGTCAAACGCACGCTGTCGCACCACTACGCAGTTCAGGCCGAGACCGACGTGTTCCAAGCCCTCGTGGCGCTCGAGGAAGACGGTCCCTTTGCTCTCGTGATATGTGACCTTCACACCGGCGGGGTCGACGGAATCGAGTTCCTCGAGCGAGCGCTCGAAGCACTACCGGACGCCCCACGAATACTGATGCTCAACGATGCGACTCTTGTTGATGCGATGGAAGCGGTGAACCGCGCCAAGGTCCACGCACTGATCACCAAACCCATCGACACCATGCAGCTGCTACGACGGGTCGACGAGGTGACCGTTGAGTCGCTGCCGGGCTCACAAGAGAACGAGTGGGGCTCGAATGAGCTCCATCAGCCGATAGCGCTCGCGTCCGGCTGATCACTGGGCTGCGTACCGCCGTCTTCGCCAGCCCACTCCGAAGAGGGAGCCGGCCGGCGTTGTTATCCGCGATGTTTACGTGACTCTCGGTAAATCACCACGTCTTGGTTCAACGGAACCAGAGCTGTCTCTTGGACAAGCTCGGCCAGCTGCGCCTCGAGCTCAGCGACTCTCGCTTCGAGCGCTAGGACACGCTTCACGCCGGCGAGGTTGAGCCCCTCGTTGGTGAGTTCCTGGATCTTCCGCAATCGGTCGATGTCGGCATCGCTGTACCTGCGGCTGCCGCCGCCCGTGCGGGCGGGGTCAACCAACCCTTTTCGCTCGTAGATACGAAGGGTCTGGGGGTGCACGCCGGCGAGTTCGGCGGCGACCGAGATTATGTAGACCGCCCGGTGTCGTCCTCGAAGGTCCATGGGGGCTCCTATCTACGTCTCCAGGTGTTGGCGCGGCGATTCGCTCGAAGCCTCGGAGAACGCTTCGAGCGCGGTGCGCTGCGCCTTGCTGAGCTTGGAAGGCACGGCCACCTGCACCGTCACCATCAGGTCCCCGGTGCTGCCGCCCTTGGTGATCCCGTGGCCCTTGACACGAAATGTCCGTCCGGGTTGCGTTCCCGACGGAAGCCTGAGCTTCACCGACTCGCCGCCGTAGGTGGGGACTTTGATATCGGTGCCCAACGCCGCCTCGTCAAAGGTGATGGGAAGGTCCAGGGTGAGGTTCCGACCATCTCGGCCAAAGACCGGGTGATCGTTGACCAGCACCACAACAAACAGGTCGCCGGCAGGGCCACCGTTTTGACCAGGTCCACCCTTGCCTGCCAGACGGATCTTCTGTCCATCCTCGACTCCGGCGGGTATTCGCACCTTGATCGACCGGGTGCCACCATCGGACCCGCCACCTACCGTCACCGATGTGGTTACGCCCGCGACGGACTCATCGAACGAAAGGCGCAACTGGGCTTCCTGGTTGTGACCGCGCCGCGGCCGCTGACCTCCGCCGGCTCCGAATGGGCTGCCGCCAGCACCGCCGAACATCCCACCGAGCAAGTCGCTGAGGTCGCCGATGTCGCCTCCATCGAAGGTGAAGCCGCCTGCACCGCCCGGACCGCCGGAACCTGCGAAGGGATTGCCTCCCATTGCGCCAGGGCCCACCCGTCGAGCCGAGTCGTACTGCTCCCGCGTCTCGGAATCGCCGACGACGTCGTACGCGGCGGAGACCTCCTTGAAACGCTCCTCGGCGGCCGAGTCATCGGGATTCGCGTCGGGGTGCAGCTCTCGGGCCAGCTTGCGATACGCGTTCTGGATCTCCTTCTCGGACGCGGTTGATGCCACGCCAAGAACGGCGTAGTAGTCCTTCTCGAACCACTCGCGCTTCACATCCACTTGCCGATCGCCTTCCTCTTCTGCTGCTGCCCTATCTGCCGGGTCTGCTCGTCTTGTCTGTTGTGGTACTGCCGAGGTGTGGCTCGGTACCCGGGTAGCGAGTCTGGCCTCGGTGTTGGTTGGATAGGTTTGGTGTCGGCGACCTGGTGGACGCCGGACCGCAACGTGTCAGCCACGCACCCTGACCATTGCGGGTCGGAGAACTCGACCGTTCCACACATAGCCGGTGCGAACGACCTCGGCCACTGTGGGCTCGGCGTCGTCGCCTGGTTCGTGCATGACTGCTTCGTGACGTTCGGGGTCGAACGCCTCCCCAGAGTCGGTCAACACCTCTAGACCTTCCTTGCGGAGCGTGTCCAACAACGCCAACCGAATGGGCTCTACGTCGGTGGCACCTTGTTGCAACGCGGCATCGCAGGCATCGAGGACCGGCAACAACTTGGCGGCCAACCCGCCGGCTGCGTGCTCGACGGTGTCGGTCTGACGTTTGGTTGCCTGGCGTCGAAAGTTCGAGAACTCGGCCGACAACCTCTGAAGGTCAGCCAGGTGACTGTCGCGTTCCGCGGTGACCGTCTCCATCGTCGCGACCAGAGTCTCGACGTGAAGCGGGCTGTAATCGATCGGCTGGCCCACACCGTCTTGGGCCCCGAGTGACTCAGGGCCGGGTCCTGGCTCGTCTTGTGCTCCCGGCGGTAGCGGGTCGCCCGGAGTTGGCGACGCCGGGCCAGGCCGGCTCGCGCCGGCCTGGTCGGTATCGGTTGTGTCGCTCACCGTCAGTCTTCCTCGTCGATGATCTCGGCGT
>JBPCTU010000056.1:0-4345 GCA_051011515.1 Acidimicrobiales bacterium | reverse complement strand
CTGCACGCGCTTTCTGACCCCGAGCCAGAGGTTCGGAGGGACTCCACACGGTTCAGGATCGAGGATGACCAGCCGGCCCTGCATGGTCTGCTCGTTCGGCTACGCGACCTCGGACTCGAGGTCGAGGCTGTGTCGCGAACTGACTGACCGATGGCGCAGCGTTGGTTACACACGGTCAGATGAGGCCGAGGCGGCGAGCCTCTTGTATCGCCTCTGCTCTGCTTGCGACTCCGAGCTTTGTGTACACGTGGCGAACATGGGACTTCACGGTGTTTCGCGACACGAAGAGTTCCGTACCGATCTCTCGGTAGCTCAGACCACCAGCAAGCTGATCGAGAACCTCCAGTTCTCGATCGCTCAACGGCTCGATGAGGTCTTCGTGTCCGACCTCGCTGGACCGTCGGGTGCCCATTCCACCGTCCAGCGCTGACTCGAGAACGTTCAGAAAGAACGGGTTGGCGTGCTGGATCGCTCGCTGCCTATGACAGCCATGGGCCAACGAACGTATTGCAGTGTGAACGTGAGGGCCCGCATCCAGGAAACGGCGGATGAGCCCCTCTTGTTCCGCCAAGCTGGTGGCTTCTGCGACGAGGTTTAAGCACTGTTGTTCGTTGCCCATCTCCCCCAAGAGCTGGGCCGACACCAACAACGTCGCCACGCGTCGAGGGGCTCGCTCGTCTGGCTGGTTGAGGGCATCTGCGATTTTCTCCTCCAGGTCGCTCCGACCTTGCGCTGCCTCGAGCTGAAGTCTCAGTGCATGGCCTAGCGGTAGTGCGGCTGATTCCTCATAGACCTGCGCCCACCTGAGCGCGTCGTCGACGTCGTTCACACGCACAGCGAGCTCG
This sequence comes from Acidimicrobiales bacterium, assembly GCA_051011515.1. Taxonomy (GTDB): domain Bacteria; phylum Actinomycetota; class Acidimicrobiia; order Acidimicrobiales; family UBA8592; genus JBPCTU01. The sequence continues at coordinate 3,500 of JBPCTU010000056.1, read as the reverse complement.
AGGGCTCGAAGACTGGTGAAGGCAACGAGTGCGTTCGCAGCCGGGCCCGACAGGTAGACCTGAACGCTCTCGAGCAGCTGGGCGAGCGCCTCTTCGAGCTGCCCGCGGCTGGCGGATATGCGGCTTGCGGCCGCCTCGACAAGCACGGTCTCCCACCAGAGCGGTCGAAGCGACCGCCTTGCGGCCTTCACGTGGCGCTCGGCCGAATCCAGGTCGTTGCGTTCCCAAGCTGCCTCTGCCAGCGTCAGCAGCGCGGGAACCATCACTGCGGTCTCGGCGCTGCCGAGTTCATCGCGGCGACGAAGAGACTCGCGCGCCACACGCTCGGCTGCGCTCAGCTTCCCCTCCAGTTGGTGAACACGTGACAACCAACCGGGCGATTCGACGTAGAAGAGACTCTTGTGGTCCTGGATGTTTGTCGCGTTCTCGAAACGTTCACGTGCGTTTGCCATATCACCGCCGAAGTACGCCGTGAGGCCACAGAAGTAGTGGCGGAAACGTTGCACATCGAATATGAACGGCACCTCGACGCCAGGGGCGTCTCGATCAATGTCGGGAACGAGCGCTGCCAGTTCGTCGAGTCTCCCGTCCAGTATCCGAACGAACCCATTCACCTGATGAGCCGAATAGCGCACGTCCTCGGCGAGCTCCATGGCTAACAAACGATCGATGGTCTCGAGTGCGTCGTCGACTCGGCCGCAGAGGCTCAGTGTGGAGGCGATGCCCAGGGCTGTCTGCGGATAGTGGTATTTCTCTTCATCGCTGAGCGGCACCAACAGGTTTCGAATCTCGTCGAACCTCCCCCGGTGCGCGAGGTCGGCGGCGTAGCGAGCGATCAACCCACCGGCGCGGCCATGGTCGTCTGCCAGCAGCGAGTGTCTCACTGCCGAACCGATGTCGCCGAGTCCCTCGTAGGCGATGCTCGCTCGGCAATTGAGAATTTTCAGCCGTTCGGCGTCTCGCGCTCCCAGCCTGAACTGGAGCAGCTGCCGGAACAGAGCATGCAACCGAAAGGTGTTCCCATCCTCCAGCTCGACAACGAACAAGTTCTCTGAGCGACAGAGTTCGACAAGGTCGAGGGAGTCCTGACGCTCACGTAGCGTGTCGCACAGTTCAGGAGTGAACCGATCCAGCACCGATATGTCGAGCAGGAACTCTCGTACGTCGGGTGATTGGCAGTCCAGGACGTCTCGAAACAGATAGCTCGAGACCAGTTCGTCGTCGGCGGCGAACCTCGCTATGAAGGCGTGGTGGTCATCGGCGCGACGCATCGACAAAAGAGCCAGCTTGATCCCTCCGGCCCAACCTTCGGTTCGCTCGTGAAGTCGCGAAAGGTCCTCGTCGGTGAGCTGCACGGACGGCTCTGATTCGATCAGGTCTCGTAGTTCGTCGAGCGTGAAGCGGAGGTCGAACGACCCGACTTCCGACACCCTCCCGCTGGTTAGCCAGCGTTCCAATGGCCACGGGGGTTTCGTTCGTGTCAGAGCGATTACGTGCACCGACGCCGGCAGTCTTTCGACGAACGTATGGAGCGACTCGAGCGGCCCGGAGAGGTCGAGTTCGTGCAGATCATCGATCACGACGATCGGTTCGTCCTCGACGTCGCCAAGGCGGTTGGCGAAAGTCGTCAACCAAGCGTGGTTGGGCGCACCATCGAGAAGAGCTCGTTTGAGGTCGTCGAAGTCGTTCCCGAACGATTCGACGGCCGCGACGAGATGCTCCCAGAAGGTGACCGAGTCGTTCAGGGCGTCTGTGACCGTCAACCACGCCTGGGGTCGATGCGCGGTTGATGTGGAGCTGAGCCAGTCGAGCGTGAGAGTTGTTTTTCCGGCAGCCGGTTCCCCGGAAACCAGCGTCAGCGTACCTTGGGTGGCCCGCTCCATATGTTGGATGAGGCGTTCCCTCGGGATGACCGTTCCGGTCGATCGAGGGGGTGCGAGCAACGCCTTGACGAGTGGCTCTCGGTCAGCGACAGCGTCCACATCCAGCGCACTCACCTATCGCAGCGTAGGTGGAGCCCAAACCGGCCCCAAATCTGGTCGTTCCAGGATCGGCTCGCTGAGAAGTGTCAGGGTTGGGTGAGTCCACCTTCTTTGACGAAGACATCGAGTCCTGGATTGGGAATCTCGATTCCCGCTTCATCGAGGGCTACCTTGCAGTGCAGTCGCAGCGCCCGCTCCATTTCCCGCCGCCGCGCGGCCTCCACACGCACGAGGACTCGCAGGTTGACAGACTCGTCGCCGAGTTCCTGTACCGCCTGAACCGTGGGTTCCTCGACGACACCTTCCCGCCACGCTTCGGAGCGTGACACGTCACGAGCAGCGGCCTCGAGAACGTCAACCGCTCGCCTGATATCGGCATCGTATGAGACGCCCATGATGACGACCGCCCGTGACCAGGACTGCGTCTCGTTGGCGACGTACTCGATCTGGCTGTTCGGAACGTGCCAGATCTTGCCGTTCGCATCTCGGATCACCGTCGTACGGAGCGTCATCCGTTGGACGTACCCGTTGACCGGGCCCGCGTCGACGCGATCGCCCACGCTGAACTGGTCTTCAGAGAGCATGAAGACCCCGGCGAAGAGATCAGCCACGATCGATTGAGCGCCGAAGCCGACGGCGATGGCCAGCACGCCCGCTGACGTGATCGCCGCGGCGATCTCGATGCCGATCAGTTCCATGATCACGATGGCCGCAAGGCTGAACACCAAGAACGAGACCAGGCTCTTCAGCATCGACCCGATGGTCTCCGCCCGTTCTTCGGCGCGCTCTGCATTCCTGTCCGAAACGAGCCCCTGATGATCCTCGGTGGCCTCACCGAGCTTCTCGGACACGCCGGCCGCCCAACGGCGCCCGAAGTGGTTCAGGATGAGCGCCGTGGCGACGATGATGACTGTCTTGACAGGAACGCCGATCACGAAGGAAGCGATCTCGGCGAAGCTCTCGCTGTCTGTCCAGCTATAGAGCTGGTCGCAGATCTCCCCACCGTTCTCGCAGACTTCGCTCGATTGTGCGAAGAGCGGGGCTACGCGAGTCACTTCAGCTCCTGCCGGTTGCCGTTCGGGTTGGCTTCCATCCCGTCGAGATGATGGGTGTGGCGGCACTGGCATGCATCACCCCTGTGGTGGTGATTGCAGCAATCACCCCACACCGGGCGATGTGTCGGTGGTTGCCGTCGGGGACGTTGGATCTGTATCTGTCCGCACCACGAAGCGGCGACGTTCTATGAGGCCGGAGTGACATTGATGCAACCGTTTGCGAGGTCTTCAGCGTTCTGGACGATGGTCGGCATAGTCGGCGTGCTCGGCCTCTTCATGGGATTCGTCAGCCTGGTGTACGTCGGCGCCGTGGACGGAGTCATCGATCTGATTTGGGGGGAAGATCCCGAAGACACGGGGTTGTGGTCTGGTCACGCCTGGTGGATTGCCTTGATGGGGGCCATGGGTCTCGCAGTGGGGCTCGCCCGGAAGTTCCTCCGGATCGACGAGACGCCTCCTGGGC
>JBPCTU010000055.1:0-6715 GCA_051011515.1 Acidimicrobiales bacterium | reverse complement strand
CGTCTCGTTCGAGATCTTTGACGGCGACCCAAGTCACGGCGGCAACAGCGTGTTGCGCGGCGTTCTCGAAGTCTGAAAACTCCGCCGAAACCCGAATTCCGGGAATTTCGTGCATCCAAGCCGCGAGGTTGCCGCGAAGTACTGGGAGATGGGCGGCACCAACCGGGTGTCGCAGCACCGGTCAAACCCGGAGGAGTCCAATGAAGAAAGTACTTTCCCTACTCGCAGCCTTTGCCTTCGGCATGCTGCTGTTCGCGTCGCCTGCGTCCGCGCAGAGCGCCACCATCACCCTCATCCACGGGATCCCCGACACCGACGTTGACGTCGCAGTCGGCGGCGAAATCGTGTTCGAAGGCTTCTCGTTCGGCGAGACGCAGGACCTGTCGTCCTTCGCCGGCCAGACCCTCCCCGGTGTCCAGGTCGTCGTAGCCGGCACCGACACTGTTGCAATCGACGCTGGCGATGTCGCTCTGCCGGCTTCGGGCAACTTCAGCGTGATCGCCCACCTAGACGCGGACGGCAACCCTGCCATTGGCGTGTTCGAGAACGACACATCTGCTATCGCTGCCGGTCAGGGTCGCATCGTCGTCCGCCACGCCGCCGCAGCCCCTGCGGTCGACATCTTGGCCAACGGCGATGTCGCGTTCGCAAACGTCGCCAACGGGGCCGAGGGCTCCGCTGACCTCGCTGCCGGCACGATCTCGGTCAGCGTCGTCCCCGCCGGAGCAACTGAGCCGGTCGTGATCGGCCCAGCCGACATCCCAGTCACCGAAGGCACGTCGCTTATCGTCTACGCCGTCGGCTCGCTCGACGACGGAACGCTCACAGTTCTGGACCAGTCGATCACCGGGCTTGGCTCGGCTCCCACAGCGGTTAACTCGGGCAACAGCCCGATTGCCGCCGACAGCAGCAACGCAACACCTATCTTCTTGGTTGGAGTTGGCGCCGCGGCACTGATTGCTGGAGTCTTCGCAACCCGCCGGTTCGCTGCGGTTCGCAGCTGAGTCGGATCACCCGGTAACAAGGAGTTGAGATTGCGGTTCTGGTCGGTCCTCGTCGCAGCCCTGACCCTCCTCCCAGCCTGCGGCTCGGCGCGTGCCGTTCAATCGGCAGGCCGGCCAGAACCCCCGCCCCCACCAGTGAATGCCTCCCAGGAACTCGAGCGTGGCACAGACGCCCGCCAGGAGTCTCCCCGAGTCGACCGCACTCTGATCAAGAGTGCGGCCTCGTCGGCTCCGCCGATCGGCCGCAGCGATGTGTCCTCGCCGGAGGACCCGGTGGCTGACAAGGTTTCTGCCGACGAAGCTGAGGAGCCCCCAGTAGTCCAGGAGTGGCCCGCAATCCAGGAGCCCCTGGTTAGGCCGGTTGCTTTGTGGGTAGACGGCATCGAGGTCGTCCAGGCCCCTGTCGTGGAGGTAGGGGTGCAGCCGAATGGGGAGATGGAAATTCCTCGAGGCAGCGAGGTCGGCTGGTACAAGTTCGGTCCGAGCCCCGGATTGGAGGGTTCCGCCGTCTTGGCAGCGCACGTCGCGTTCGACGGCGAAGACGGAGTCTTCCGACACCTCGACGACGTGTCCCCAGGGTCGAGAATCGTGGTCGGCTACGAAGATGGATCCACGGCTGACTTCGAGATCGTAGACTTGCAGCAATACGGCAAGGCCGACCTGCCTTTCGAACGGATTTTCGCCAAACAAGGCGACTCAGTGCTCACACTCATCACCTGCGGCGGGGCGTTCGACTCATCGAGCCGATCCTTCGCCGATAACGTCGTTGCCTACGCAGTACCGATCTAGGACTCGTTCGCCGCAGCTCGCTGCATCCATCAACGTCCTCCGAATCGAATAGCTGACAGAGGAGGAACTCCCGTGAACAGCCTTGATCGAATAGTCGATGGTGTCCTCGAGACAGCTGTCGTGCCGAGCTTTAGCCGTGTCGGATTTGCGACCCGGTCCCGACTCGAGCACTGGTCCGACCCGGTCGCCGGCGCAGAGGGTCTCGTAGCAGTGATCACCGGCGGGACGTCAGGCCTGGGACTTGCTGCAGCCCGACGATTGCTTGCAGAAGGCGCGTCCGTTGTCCTCGTCGGCCGCAACCCCGACAAGACGGCCGACGCCGCAGATCGCATGAGACGCGAGGGCTCCGGCGGGGAAGTGCACGCCGAGATAGCGGACTTGAGCAGACTCGAAGATGTCAGGCAGCTGGCCGAGCGACTCGCTGACCGGCTCGACCGGATTGACGTGTTGGCACATGTTGCGGGAACGATGCTGCCGGAACGTGAGCTGACCGTCGATGGTCGCGAAACGACCGTGGCGGTAAGTGTGTTGGCGCCGTTTCTCCTAACGCGCTTGTGCTTCCCTTTGCTCCAGGAATCTCCAGACGCTCGGGTGATCACAATGTCTTCGGGAGGGATGTATACCGCCCCGCTTCTTGTCGAGGGGCTGGAGATGGCACCCGAGGACTACTCGGGCGTCCGCCAATACGCCCTAGCCAAACGAGCACAGGTGACGCTGAACGAGCTCTGGGCCGAACATTGGCGCGACTCGGGTGTCTCGTTCCACGCGCTTCATCCTGGCTGGGCAGACACTCCGGGGTTGGAGTCCGCCCTGCCTGGGTTCCGGACGGTGACCAAGCCTCTACTCCGAACGCCGAGTCAGGGAACTGACACGCTCCTGTGGCTGACAACAGCGGATCTGGGTACTGCCCATAGCGGAGCTTTCTGGCACGACCGCCATGTGCGGCCGATCCACCGACTTCGTTCGACCAGACGCAGCGACACGCCCCAGCGAAGGGCCCGGTTTTGGGACTGGTGCGAGACATGCGCATAGCAATCGTTGGTTCGGGCGTATCCGGCCTGGTCGCCGCCCATCGACTCTCTGCAAGAAACGACGTGACTCTCTTTGAAGCGGCGGACACGCCCGGAGGACACGCTCATACTGTGCCCGTTGAGACACCGGCCGGAAGTGTCGGGGTGGATGTCGGGTTCATGGTCTTCAACCACGACACGTACCCGCTATTCACGTCGCTGCTAGACGAGCTCGGTGTCTCTAGCCGTGCGACGAGCATGACCTTCAGCGTTCGCGAGGATCGGACCGGTCGCGAATGGAGGGGCGCCTCACCGCGATTCTGGGCCGACATGATCCGTTTCAACCGCGCCAGTAGAGAGCTTCTTTCGGGCGAAGCGGATCCCGATTACGCCCTCGGCGACTTCTTGAAGAAGACCGGTATCTCGGCGGGATTTCGCGACGACCTGATAGTGCCAATGGGTTCGGCCGTCTGGTCGGCCGACCCGGAGATGTTCACCGAGATGCCCGCTCACACCTTCGTCCAGTTCTTCGCCAATCACCGGGCGCTTCACCTGCGACGACCGCAGTGGCGCACCGTGGTCGGAGGTTCTCGAAGCTACGTCGACGCCATCAGCGCTCGCCTGGGTAGCCGCCTTCGCACGAGCTGCCCAATCGCCTCGATCAGTCGCGATGATGACGGGGTGGAACTTGTCGACCACCGGGGCCGGAGGGAGTTCTTCGATGTCGTCGTCATGGCGACCCACAGCGACCAAGCTCTCGATCTTCTGGTCGACGCCGAGCCGGTGGAGAAGGAGGTCCTAGGTGACATTCGCTACCAGACCAGCCGGGCCGTCCTCCACACCGACGGCACGCATCTACCGCGTTCCCGCCGGCTCCGCGCTGCCTGGAACTTCCATGTCCCTGAGCGGCCTGCCGCCGGGCCCACTGTCACATACGACCTGAAGGCCCTGCAAGGACTGCCTATCGACGGTGAGATGCTCCTCAGCCTCAACCGAGAAGTCGACCCGGCCAAGTCCCTACAGGAGTTCGACTTCGCTCACCCTGTCTTCGATCGCGCCGCGATCAGTGCCCAGCGCCGCAAGCCCGAGATCCAGGGGGTCAATCGCACCTGGTACTGCGGAGCGTATTGGGGCTACGGATTCCACGAGGACGGCATCCGCAGCGCCGCCGATGTCTGTGCTGACCTGGAGCGCCTGGGATGAGTAGCGCACTGTACGACGGAAGTGTGACGCATGTACGGAACGAACCGGCTCATCGCTTCACCTACCGTCTGATGTTGCCTCTGGTCGACACCGGCGACATTCCCGGAGTTTTCGACGGCACGGCTGGATGGGGCACCAGGTGGTGGCACCCGGCACGGTTCTCCCCGCAGGACTATCTGAGCCCATCGGAAGCTCGCGGGCTGGTCGAAGCGGCGACGGGCGCTTCCACTTCCGGGCCGGTCTTCCAGCTCGGACATCTGCGGACGCTCGGATGGTGTTTCAATCCGTTGACGCTGCACTTCTGCCACGACCGCGCCGGAGACCCGACTGGCACGGTCGTAACGGTGACGAACACACCCTGGGGTGAACAGCACAAATACGTGATTCCCGCCGCCGGCACTTTGGAGAGTTCTAAGGGTGGCCACGTCTCTCCTTTCCTGCCGATGGGGTTGGACTACGCTGTCCGCCTCGACCAGCAGCCAGACCGGATCGACCTTCGAATCGATGTTGAGAAGCAGGGCAAGTCGGTGTTGCGAACTTCGATGAATTTGACACGGCGGGAACTCGTTCCGACGGCCCGAACGGCCGCGCTGTTCGCCCCCAGGTTTCACTCTCTGAGGACGTCTGCGGCCATTTACCTGCAAGCGGCCCGGCTGAAGCGCAAAGGAGCACGTTTCCACTCCCATCCGCGGAAGAATCCGGCATGATCTCGGTTCGAGCAGCGCGTGCATTGCTGCGCGGGATCAACCCGGGGTCGCTGGAGATCCGCGAGCCGGGTCGCTCAGAGACCTTTGGGTCGGGGGTGCCGCACGCGTCGCTGGAGGTTCGTGACGAGCGCTTCTGGGCGGCCTTGCTTGGAGGCAGCAAGAAACTCGGGCTGGCCTATGCAGACGGCTGGTGGGACTCCGATGACTTGACGACCGTCCTGCGGATTGGGGCCCTGAATCTCGGACGACTCGAGTGGGCCAGGCGGATTGCCACCACAACCAGTCGCCCGTTCGGGCTCATGGCAGACGGTGGCGCGTCCCGAGACCGTGCAAACATCGCCTCCCACTACGACACTGGAAACGACTTCTTTTCGCTGTTTCTGGATGAGACGCTTACGTACTCCAGTGGGCTGTTCGAGCCATCGGCTATCGACCTCAAGGCCGCTCAACTAGCCAAGATCGATCGCCTTTGCGCCAAGCTCAACCTCGGCCCGGGTGACCAGGTACTCGAGATTGGCACGGGCTGGGGTTCTTTCGCGCTGCGAGCCGCCAAGACCCACGGCTGCCACGTGACGACGACGACCATCTCGGCCGAACAGTACGCCTACACCAAGGCTGCTGTTTCGGAGGTGGGACTCGATCAGAACGTGACTGTCATCGACGAGCATTGGCGGGACCTCAGCGGCCGCTACGACAAACTCATCTCAGTCGAGATGATCGAGGCCTTCGACTGGCGGGACCTGGGGACGTACTTCGAGAAGTGTTCGAGTCTGCTACGACCAAGCGGACTCATGGCGCTCCAGGCGATCACGATCACCGATCAACGGTATGACCGTGCGAAACGAACAAACGACTTCATTCGCGCTCAGATCTTTCCCGGCGGGTGCCTACCGTCGGTTGCTGCGATCCTCGCGGCTACTACGAGCGAAACCGACTTGAGCCTCGTTGATCTGCGAGACATCGGCCCTCACTACGCCACAACACTTCGGCATTGGCGTGAGAATTTCGCCTCGGCTGCAGACGAGGCCACCCAACTGGGATTCGGCAAGCGGGATCAGCGTATGTGGAACTTCTACTTCGCCTATTGCGAGGCTGCATTTCTCGAGCGCCAGATCAGCGACGTGCAGATGCTGTTTGCCAAGCCGGATTGGCGAGCAGGCGACCGATGAAACGAAACGAATCGGAACCCCATGTCTGAAACCGTCAAGCTCAAGAGCCTGCGTCGCTGGAATGTTGGTGTCGGCACCGCCCACCTCGTTCAGGGGTTGCTGATATTGGCGCTCGCCAATGATTTCGCGATCCCCGTCCAGGCCAAAGTCCAGGATGGCCCACCCGGCACCCCCTTGACGATCGATCGCATCTTCTTTGACGTGCGGTTCTCATACGCGATTGCGGCGTTCCTGTTTCTCGCCGCAGCGGATCACCTGCTGATGGCGTCGCCGCGGGTCGTCGACTGGTATGAGGCCAACCTGCGCCATGGGATCAACTACGCGCGCTGGGCGGAGTACTCGCTCAGTGCGTCGGTGATGATCGTGTTGATTGCAATGCTGACTGGGATCACCAATCTCTACGCGGTTGTCGGCTTGTTCGCGGTGAACGCTGCAATGATCCTCTTCGGCCTGCTTATGGAGCGGTCCAATCCCCCCGGCGGGACGGTGACGTGGTGGCCTTTCGGATTTGGCTGCCTGGTGGGCATGGTTCCGTGGGTCGCGATCGGGATCGCCCTGATCGCGGCGGAGACCGACGGCAGCGGCGCCCCGGGCTTCGTCTACGCCATCTTCGTATCCTTGTTCCTGCTCTTCAACTGCTTCGCGCTCAACCAATGGCTTCAGTACCGCGGGAAGGGCCGATTCGCCGACTACCTCTACGGTGAACGCACCTTCCTGATACTCAGCCTCGTCGCCAAGACCGCGCTTGCCTGGCAGGTCTACGCGGGGACGCTCGCGGACTGAATCGACACCCTGGATGATCCCGCAGAGACCAGGCCCTGACCGTCGAGGAG
>JBPCTU010000054.1:0-9362 GCA_051011515.1 Acidimicrobiales bacterium | reverse complement strand
CAACAGCAGAGCCTCGTTGGGGTTTCTGGTGAGGGCCTCGTTGGCGTCACGAATCGCATTCAGCGCAGCCACGTCAGCCTTGCGTGGATCGTCGCCCATGCGCTCGCGAACGACCCGGGCCAACGTTGCCAGGCCGAATCGGAGCTCGTCGGTTCGCATGCGGCGGACTTCCCGCTTCTGTGCTGCTACGAGGTCGGTGCGCCCAGAGCCCCGTGTGCCGAGCTGTTCTTCCCGTTCGGCCAAAACTTCCAGCTCATCCTTGTGCCGGTCGTCGATGGACTCTTGAGCTTCATCGATCAGCGATCGAAGTTCCTCAACGACAATCGCGACCGCGGCTCCGGCTCCGTCCAAGCCACCAAGCACCGACCTCCAGGCGTCGAAGCGCTCGACGACGTGCTCATCACCAGCGAGATCACGCGCTCGCTGAAGATCTCCTCCCGATGCCAACGCGACCGTCTCGACCAAGTCACTGGAGAGCCCCTGGCTCGAGAGCCAGTCCTCCACCACCAAGATTGGCACGACCTGGAATGGCACAACGAGGCAACGCGAAGCGATAGTGACCTGCTCATCTGGAAGTTCCTCGCTCAACAGCACGATGATCGTGGACGGTGGCGGCTCCTCCAGAGTCTTCAGCAAGCGCCCAATCGAAGTGGCATTGGCCGTGTGGAACCGGTCGGCCACGATGACCTTCCGAGCACCCTCGACAGGTGTCCGGGAGGCTTCGGTGATCAGAAAGTCGACCTCTTCCTTACGGTACTCCGTGCCTGTCGGCTGGATTCTCAACAGATCTGGGTGTTGACCGCGCAACGCGAGGTCAACGGCCCGCTCGCTGGACTCGCCATCCAGTTCGGTGGACAACAACGCCGCCGCGAATGCCTTCGCGGCCGCCCAGCGGCCCGAACCCCTCGGCCCGAGAAACATGTACGCATGAACAGGGTCATCTGCAGATCGACGAAGGAGTTCGACAGCGTCCTGCTGACCAACAACCTCTGCCCATATGTCGACCTCAACCGGCATGAGGCCGAATCTACAACGCTCTCAACGCAACTGGGCGAAGATGGACGTGCTCCGATCAACGCCGAAGAGGACACCATGAATACCAACCCGGACACGCTGTCCGCTCCACAAGAGGACATCGAGGCCGTAACCCGAGCCGCACTTGACTACATCGACGGCTACACCCAAGCTGACCCGGTACGGCACGCGAAGGCGTATCACCCAGAGTGCGTCAAACGTCGCTACACCGTCGACGACGAGACTGGCGTCCAGGAGCTGAAGGTCTTCTCGCCCCAGATGATGGTCGACTACGCGAGCTCGCAGCCAGCAATGGACGAATGCGAGGCAGAGATCATCATTGACGCCATCTCCGAAGACATCGCATCGGTCAGGGTCTATTCCTGCCTCTGGGTCGACTTCCTACACGTTGTCAAGGCCCGCGGCGAGTGGAAGCTCTTCCACGTCACCTGGCACCGCCGTCCGACCGATTGATCCGAATTCAGCCCTTCTCCGTCGTGGGGTCGATGATCTTGCCGATCTCGGTGACGATCGTCGCCGGGAAACCACTTCGCTCAGCGTGTTCGTCGATCAGACCCGAATCGTCGGCCACGTAGATGCAGAACGTCTTGTCGCCCGCCACATAGCTGTGTTCCCACTGAATCGACTTACCTTCGGACTGCATCGCTTTCAGGACGGTGTTCGATTGGCCCGCTGCGCCCTTCAGTTCCTCGCGCTCGGCTGATCCGATGTCTGGAATGTCCCTCTCGATTACGTAGCGGTTCACGATGTCCTCCGGTAGTGGCTCGAGTCGACACTAGCCACCATCGGCCCCCGACGTATCCAGAAGCCCTACAGGAACCGGGCCAGTACCGTCGTAACGCGAGAGGACACCTCCTCGACCGAGCCGCTCCCGTCGACTCGAACCCATGAGTCGTCTTCATCGACCAACTCGAGGTACCCCGCTCGAACCTTCGAGTGGAAGTCATCGGCTTCCTGTTCGAATCGGTCCGGTGATGCACCCACGCGGGCCAAGGAGACTTCGACCGGAACGTCCACCAACACGGTTACATCGGGCGACAACCCGTCGGTGGCGAACTCGGAAAGTGCACGCACTGCCTCGACATCCAAGCCGCTGGCGTAACCCTGATATGCCAGTGAGGAGCCCGTGAAGCGATCCGTGATGACGGAACGACCCGACTGCAAGGCCGGTCTGACAACCTCGGCAACATGTTGTGCGCGCGCTGCCGCAATGATCAGTGCCTCGGCGCGAAGGTCAACGGCTGCATCAGGGCGCAGGACCAGATCGCGAAGCGTCTCCCCCAGCGCCGTTCCGCCCGGTTCCCTGGTGAACAACGCATCGAGGCGATCAGCGAGCAACTGGGCCTGGGTTGTCTTGCCACTTGCGTCACCACCTTCGAAGGCGATGAAGACTGCGCTCAAACGTCGACCTCCGCCGATTCGGCCCTTCTGGATTCTTCACGGAGCTGACCTCGGACCGAGTACCACGCGAGAACGCCTGCCAACATGATGATCAAGGCCGCCAACCATAGGGTCAGACGAACCCCAGGGATGAAGATCTCCACCCCAAGAATCGAGATCGTCTTGTCGAACCACTCCTCGGACAACCCGTTGAGCACCACGGCTAGCGCTGGGCCAACTGCCAGGGCCAGGATCAGGCAGAGCCTCACGACGGTGTACAGCGATGCGAAGATCCGACCCCGGAACTCGTCGTCCACGGTCTCGTGCAACAGGGTGAACCCGAGCACGTAGATCGCTCCGGCGAACAAGCCCAGGAAAGCGACCAGCAGCGCCGCCGCCAACATTGTCGTCATGCTGGCCGCCAAGAACAGAGAGATGCCGGCCCCAAAAACGCCCAACACGAATGCTCGTGCTCGGTGCACCTTGTCCTGGCCCACTGTGACGGCGATGACGCCGGCCGCTACCCCGAAACCGAGCGCGATCTGAAGGGTCGCGAAACCCTCGCCGGGGTCAGCTCCCAAGACGTCCTCGGCGAACACGGGGCCCAGAGGTATGAGCATGCCGCCGCCGATGAGGCCGGTGGCAAGACCCACGATCACTGCGCGGACGATCGGGTCGGAGAAGATCACCCCCCAGCCTTCCTTGAGTTCGCGAAGTGGTCCGATCAGGTCGATGCGTCGACCCTGTACCGATCGTTTTCGCTCGGCCCGGCTGCGAGCGGGCAGAGCGATCCGCCAGATCAAGAACGCCGCGAACGCGAAGGTCATCGCATCGATGTAGAAGGCGAGGGCCTCCTGGTCGAAACGGAAGTTCTCGGCCCCGGGCCATTCCGAGACCCTGTCCTCCAGCTGAGCCAGACCGAAGAAGATCAACGACGCAATCGGGATCGTTCCGTAGGCCGCGACCAGCGACATCGAGTTCGCGGTCGTCAGACGATCGTGAGGCACTACGTGTGGGACGGACGCCTCCTTGGCGGGCGACCACAACAACGTGAACAACTCGAGCACAAACGACGCGATCACCAGTTGCCACAGCTGATCGACAAAGGGCAACAGGATGAGCGTGCCGGCGCGGCCAAGGTCGCACACCATCATCACTCGCTTGCGGTTCCAGCGATCCACGAGCACGCCGGCGATGGGAGCCAGGAACAACCCCGGAACGACCCTGGCAGTGATGACGATGGATACCGCAGCCTCGGGTGTCCCGCCGCCAACGCGGGCGGCCGCAACCACAATGGCGAAGAAGCCCAGCCAGTCCCCGGTTGCCGAGACGACCTGCACCGTCCAGAGCTTCGCGAAGTCGGGCGTGATCAGAAGCCGCTCGACCAAGCTGCGACGCGCCGGATCGGCGTCTGACTCTGGCGCTTCCCCAGCGCCGACCTCTTCTGTGGTCACCGACCGAATGCTACTGGCCGGTAGCGCCTGGTTCGGGAGTGGTGGGCACTACGGCGCCCAAGTCCGGTTCAGGCGTCGGTTGCCTTTTCGGCGGGAGCCTTCTTGGTCGAGACCTTCTTCTTGGTGGCCTTCTTCTTGGCAGGCGCCTTCTTCTTTGCCGATGCCTTCTTTTTCGTGGCCTTCTTCTTCTTCGTGGGGCCCTTCTCCCGCCGAAGCTGGAGGAGTTCGATAGCCCGTGCGTCGTCGATCTCCTCGACGGTGTCGCCCTTGCGAAGAGAAGCGTTGGTCTCTCCGTCAGTCACGTAGGGGCCGAAACGGCCGTCCTTGACAACCATTGGTTTGCCGCTCACCTCGTCGACTCCGAGTTCCTTCAACGGAGGCTTCACGGTTTGGCCCCGACGTTGTTTCGGCTTGGAGTAGATCTCTACGGCTTGATCAAGGGTGATCGTGAAGATCTGATCTTCGGAATCGATGGTCCGGCTGTCAGTCCCCTTCTTCAGATACGGGCCATAACGGCCGTTCTGAACCGTTATCTCCTGGCCGTCTTCGGGGTGGGTACCAACAACACGCGGCAAGCTGAGAAGCCGCATGGCTTCCTCGAAGCTGATGGTGTCGAGGCTCATCGTCGAAAAAAGAGATGCAGACTTCGGCTTGTCCTCGCCGTCCACGATTTCGCCCAACACAACATAAGGGCCGAATCGGCCGGCCTTGGCAGACACGGTCTTGCCAGTTTCAGGGTCGACACCCAGCTCGCGGTCGCCGCTGGGAGCCTCGATGAACTCAACGGCCTTGTCGACGGTCAGCTCGTCGGGGGCGATCTCGTCGGGGATGGACGCTGTGTCCTCACCTCTTTGGACATAGGGCCCGTACTTACCAACGCGGGCCACGATGACCTCGCCGTTCTCGTCGACCCCGAGCGGGATCGAGTTGATGGCCCTGGCATCGATGTCCCCGAGACGCTCCGAGACCTTCTCCTTCAAACCCGGCTCATCGTCGCCCCCGAAATAGAAGGCGTCCAGCCACGGAATGGCTTCGCGGCCGCCGGTCGCGATGCCATCGAGATCGGTCTCCATGTTGGCGGTGAAGCCGTAGTCGACGAGCTTGGGGAAATGCTGCTCTAGGAGTCCCACAACGGAGAATGCTGTGAAACTCGGGATCAACGCCGAACCCTTCTTCCACACGTAGCCACGGTCGACGATTGTTCCCATGATCGAGGCATACGTGGACGGCCGGCCGACGCCGAGCTCTTCGAGCCGCTTGACCAGAGAGGCTTCGGTGAATCTGGCTGGGGGCTGTGTCTCATGCCCGGCCGCCTCGATGTCAGCGGCCGACAGGCCTTGACCCTGCGACATTGCAGGAAGCGCACGCTCATTCGAGGCGTCGGACCCCTCGCCGTCGTCGCTGTCCTCGACATAGACGCGGCGGAAGCCCTGGTGGGTAATGACCGTTCCAGATGCTCCGAACTCTGCGTCACGACCGTCGGCGCTGGTGCCGCCCACGCGAACCTGAACCGTCTCGCCTACTGCGTCGGTCATCTGCGAAGCAATCGTGCGCTGCCAAATCAGCTCGTAGACCTCGGCCTCACTCTTGACGACTTCCCCACGGACCTGATCGGGACTGCGGAACGTCTCGCCCGCGGGCCGGATCGCCTCGTGGGCTTCCTGGGCGTTTCGCACCTTCTTCGTGTAGACGCGCGCGGCATCGGGCAGGTAGTCGGCGCCATAACGCTGAGAAATCTCGGATCGTGCGGCGTTCAGAGCAGTATCCGACAATGTCGTGCTGTCGGTCCGCATGTAGGTGATGTAGCCCTTCTCGTACAGGCTCTGTGCCGCCCGCATGGCCATGGCCGAAGACATGCGCAGCTTGCGCCCCGCCTCCTGCTGGTAAGTCGAGGTGATGAAGGGTGCAGCCGGTTTGCGGCGATAAGGCTTGGCCTCGACCGAGCGAACGGCGAACTCCGCTTCCGAGAGCCCGCCCACCAAAGCCTGAGCGCCCGCTTCGTCGAGCGAGATGACACCGTCGGATCCAGACTTGAGCTGACCGTCCTGACCGAAGTCTCTGCCAGTGGCCAACCGTGCTCCATCGAGCTGGACGAGAGTGCCGGTGAACTCACGCGGGCCGTCGTCATTGTCCGACTCGAGGACACCAAAGTTGGCGGTGAGATCCCAGTAGGAGGCCGCCACGAAGGCCATGCGCTCACGTTCGCGTTCCACGACCACCCGGGTCGCCACCGATTGCACCCGCCCAGCAGAGAGGCGAGGCATGACCTTTTTCCAGAGGACTGGCGAGACCTCGTAGCCGTACAGGCGGTCGAGCATCCGACGAGCCTCTTGGGCATCGACCAGTCGGCGATCGATCTCGCGGGGGCTGTCGATGGCCTCCTGAATCGCAGTCGGTGTGATCTCGTGAAACACCATGCGCTTCACATCCATGCCCTCCGGAGGGTTCAGAACCTCCAACAGGTGCCATGCGATGGCTTCACCCTCGCGATCCTCATCGGTTGCGAGATAAAGCTCATCCGCGTCCTTCATGAGGGACTTCAGGTGCTTCAGGTGATCCTTCTTGTCGGCGTTGACGACATAGAGGGGCTTGAAGTCGTTGTCGACATCGATTCCCATCCGCGCCCAGGACTCACCCTTGTGCGCTTTGGGAACCTCGGCGGCATTGCGAGGTAGGTCGCGGATGTGGCCGATCGAGGACTCGACGACGTACTCGTCGCCAAGGTATCCGGCGATGGTTCGAGCCTTTGCTGGCGACTCGACGATGACTAGTGCAGTGGGCATCAGAAGGAGAAGGTAAGGGTCAAGGGGAGTTGTTTGTCAAGAGCTGACGGTCTCGGCCACCGCGGGTGGTGGCGATACTCGGACCTCGCGTCGGCAGGCACGCATCAGAATGAAGAGGCCCAGGAGTCCGGCAACCAGGGACGCGAACAGAATGCCGATCTTGGACTCAGAAATCAACATCTCGTCGGTAAACGCCAGCCCAGTGATGAACAGCGACACCGTGAAACCGATACCTGCGACCGACGCAAGCCCAATTAGGTGTAGCCGGGTCATACCGAACGGCGAGGTGGTGAACGGCATCTTCTGGCCGATGATCGTGAACACGGTTATACCTACGATCTTGCCGACCACGAGACCCATGGCAACACCCCACGTCACCGGGCTGGTGGCGGCATCGGCAAGGACGCCGCCGCGGAGATACACCCCTGCGTTCGCGAGCGCGAAGATGGGCACGATCAGGAAGCTGGACAGCGGATGGAGTGTGGTTTCCATTCGTTCGGCGACCGAGGTGGACTCTCGCATGTGGAAAGCGGCGTACTCGATGTCCACAGCGAACAGCTGGTCGCCTTTGTCGCGTAGCCAGTTCACCCACTGAGCTGCCTCTTGTTTGGTCTGAAGCGGCCTGGCCGGCGTCATGAGACCCAAAACCACGCCGGCAATAGTCGCGTGCACGCCTGACTCGAACGTTGCCAACCACAACGCCACACCCAGCACGACGTATATCGGTACGTACCAGACCCTCATCTGTCGGAGCAGCCGTATCAGCACGATGATTCCAACCGCAGCTGCGAGCCATCCGTAGGAGATGTCATTGGTGTAGAAGAGGGCGATCACTGCGATCGCTCCGATGTCGTCGACAATGGCCAACGACAGGATGAAGACCTTCATCTGGCGACCGATGCGGTCTCCCAGAAGGGACATAACCCCGACAGCAAAGGCGATGTCGGTGGCCATCGGAATCCCCCAACCGTCGGAAGCGGGGCCGCTGGGATTGAAGGCGAGGTAGATAGCAGCCGGCACGATCATTCCGCCGGCGGCGGCCATAGCAGGAAGCGCGGCCGCTCTCGGATCCTTCAGTTGGCCGGTTACCAGCTCACGTTTGATCTCGAGCCCGACCACGAAGAAGAAGACCACCATGAGGCCGTCGTTGACGAAGGTCTCCAAATCGAGGTGGTGGCCACCACCGAGGTGGTAGCTCCCGATGGATACCTCGATCTCGGTGTGCCAGAACTCCACATACGACTCGGCCCAGGCAGAGTTCGCCCAGACGAGCGCAATCGCCGTCGCTGCCAGTAGGACCAAACCACCGGCCGCTTCAACGGCGAGGAAACGTTTGAAAGGCCTACCGACCCGAGAAGCAATACGAGTGTCGCTTCCCAGGAAGGTGATCTCTGAGATTGGGGTGGGACCGGCCATGGGTGAAGGAGCTGGTAAACGTGAGGGGGCTTGGGGGGCTGACAGTCAGTTTCGAGGCAAAGCGTAGTGGTGCCAGTTGCCAAAACCGGGGCCGCGCCGACCGATCGTGTTGGCAGACCCAGCCAAGGTCACGCCCCCTTGAAATTGCCAGGACGCCTTTCGGCTGTCGCCCTTACGCCTTCGGAGAAGTCCGCGGTGAGGCGCAGACGGGTCTGTTCCGCCCACTCGTGATCGGTGGCGGCCGCCACGGCTTGTGCCAGATGTCCCCGCATCGTCTGTCGGATGGATTCGACCGCGAGCGGCGCCGACGCCGCGATCTCGACAGCGCGAGCGTGGGCAACATCGCGGAGCCGTTCCGAGGGTACGAGCTCATCGAGGAGGCCGATTGACTCGGCTTCCTCGCCCTTCAGTCGGCGACCGGTATAGAGCATCTCCAGAGATCGCTGTTGCCCGATGATCTGGGGCAAGGTGACCGTCAGGCCAAATCCATGGTGAAAACCGAGCCGAGCAAAGTTCGCCGCCATCCGTGCTTCGGCTACACCGACCCGGAAGTCGGCATAACAGGCAACTCCCAGCCCGCCTCCGATGGCGGCTCCCTGAACGGCAGCCACGACAGGCGTCTTGGTCGCAAAAAGCCGAACGGCTTCGCCGTAAAGGCGCTTCCCCTCTTCGTTGGACTCGTCTCGATCGCCCCCTTTGCCAAAGGCGGCGCCGGCGCAGAAGTGTTTGCCCTCCGAACACATCACCGCAGCCCGAGCGTGTGGGTCGGTGTCGAGGGCCTCCATCGCATCGGCCAGCGACGCAATTAGATCAACATCGAAGTAGTTGTTCGGTGGCCGCCGAATCTCCACCACGGCGACGTAGTCGTCGCCCACTGCTGTTGTCACGTCGCCGAACACTGCCATGGACCTCGAACCTAGCCGCAGCCGCCAAGCGCCGGAGCTGGCAGATCTGGCAGGATGCGTTCCCTGGCAAGGAGAAGACAATGATCGAAGCCGAGGTCGCGCTGACCACCAATGACGGCTACATGGGTGCGTTCACGACTCGCCCCGACGAGGGTGGCCCCTTCCCCACCGTCTTCTTCTACATGGACGCTCCTGGGAAACGTGAGGAGCTGCACGACATGGCGCGGCGCATCGCGACGACGGGCTACTACGTCATTCTTCCCAACCTGTATTACCGCGAACGTGCCGAGTTCGAGTTGGACTTCGACTCCGAGGACAGCCGCAAAGAAATGTTCGACCTCATGTACGGCCTCGGCAACCGGATGGTTGTCGAGGACACCGGCTCCATG
>JBPCTU010000053.1:0-10570 GCA_051011515.1 Acidimicrobiales bacterium | reverse complement strand
AGATTGGACCGCCGGCGTTGATGCAGCGCTGCAACGACCCGAAAGGGTGTTCGTGAGCCGGGCCGGGGACCGGTTCGCCCCAGATGGCTGGAGGGTCGGGATGACCGGGAGCGGCGCGACCGGTCATGCGCTCGAGGAAGCGTTGCGGCGCGCCGAAAGTGCAATCTCGGTATTGGACGACTGCCGACGGACGCTCGAGGGCGCAGACGATGGCCTCGCTGTCGCCACTCAGCGTTGCGACAAACTGAGCGCCGACCTTGCGGCGGCATCTGCGAGCAAGGAACGGGCTCGCGAACGATTGGGCACCGTCGAAAGCGACCTTCGCGCAACCCGCGTCGAAGGTGAGGCGTTGAAGAGCCAGCTGGATGCCATGCGCGTGAAGCTCGTCGCCGATAGCGAGCGGCAATCGGCCTTGACTGCGGCCTTGCCCGAACTGGAACAAGGTGAGCAGTTGGCCCTCGAGTTGTCGCAGGCGCGAAACGAAGCTCGAGACGAGCTCGAACGCGACGCGGCGGGTATTGCTGCGCTCAGATCTGGCCTCGATGTGCGGGCGGCAGGTATGGAGGAGAGGCGAGCCGTTCTCGAGACTCGTTTGGCCGAAGTCGACGCGCGACTCGAGAGGTCCGCGTCTCAGCGAGCTGAAGCCACCGAGAGGCGTCAGCACCTCGAGAAGCGGCTGGCACTCGCGGGCATTCTGCGTTCAGTCGTCGAGAGTCGGGGCGAACAGATCGAGCTCGACCTCACCCAGCTCCGCGAACGGCGCAGGGCGCAGTCCGATGCGGCCAAAGCGGCTTCACTCCGCCTGGACGAGTTGCGACGTTCTCGGGCCGAATCCGAGCGACAGCTTGGTGAGATTCGGGAGCTGCTGACCCGCAATGAACTGCACGAGGGCGAAGTCTCCATGAAACTGGAGGCGGCCATCGAGGCACTTCGGCGCGACCACGGTTGTGAGCCTGCTCGAGCCGTCGAAACCGAATGCCCGCCGTTGGACGGAGTTACGCCGGCCGCGAGAGTGCGCGAGCTCGAACGCGAGTTGCGGATCATGGGGCCGATCAACCCTCTGGCGCTGGAGGAATACGAAGCGCTCAACGAACGTCAGCAGTTCCTCCAGGATCAACTGGACGACGTGCGTAACAGCCGGCGCGAGCTGTCGAAGGTGATCAGGGCTGTTGATGCCGAGATCGTGCAGATCTTCAGCGCCGCCTTCAGCGATGTCAGCGAGAACTTCGAGCATCTGTTCGGCACGTTGTTCCCTGGCGGTGTCGGGAAGCTGAAGTTGACCGCCCCCGACGACCTGTTGAACACGGGGATCGACCTGGAGGCTAAACCTTCGGGCAAAAACGTCAAGAAGCTCTCACTGTTGTCGGGTGGCGAACGGTCGTTGACCGCACTGGCGTTCTTGTTCGCGGTGTTCCGCAGCCGGCCTTCGCCGTTTTATGTGATGGACGAGGTGGAGGCCGCGCTGGATGACGTCAACCTTCATCGTTTCCTGCAGCTCGTGGCGGAGTTCCGCGACGAAGCTCAGCTCATAATCGTGAGCCATCAGAAGCGCACGATGGAGGCCGCCGACTGCTTGTATGGCATAACCATGCAGCCGGGTGGGTCATCGCGGGCGCTCAGCGAAAGACCAGGCGTCGATATCGATCTGACCGAACCCGAGCATCAGGGCCGTGCCGTCAGCGGCCACATCTGACTTCTGCCAGCGTAAAGTGCGCACCTGCGGACAATTCACGCTGGCAGAACACTTGGTGCTTCGGGCTCGGGTTTGATCCGGTCGAGTTTGGCCGAGGGCGTCACGGCAAGCGCGAGAACCACAACAGGCTCATCGCTGCGCTCATAGCCAGCAGCACCAGGCCAATGCCCGTGTATGCGGGGCTGATCTCGTCCTGGATGGTCTCGAAGCTGATCTGGCTGCCGATGTCCTGGTAGACGGCCGCCAGTTCGCTGGTCGAGGCCGCGGTGAAGAACTGACCGCCCGTTGAATTGGCTATGACCTGTAGCTTCTCGCGGTTAACCGGAACCGGAACCGGGCGCTCTTCCTCGGGGAGGATGATCTGGCCACGATCGGTCCCGAAGGCGATCGTGGATACGGCGATTCCGGCCTGCTGGGCTGCTTCGATGGCCACATCGTCGGCGCGCCCAACGGTGGTTTCCCCGTCTGACATCAACACGATGCGGGCCGGTGGCGTCTCTCCGTCTTCGTCGACAGCCAGTTCGATGGCGTCCAGAGACGCGAAGATGGCCTCACCGATCGCCGTCGCCGGGCCCAACTCCAGCGACCCGATAGCGGCCACGGCGGCATCGTGGTTGGTGGTGGGCTGAACCCTTATGGTGGCCACCCCGTTGAAGCTGACCAGCCCGAGATTCAGGTTGTCGGGCAGGTTCGAGACGAACCCCACTGCGGCTTCCTTGGCCCCGTCGAGGCGTGTAGGCCGGACGTCGTCGGCCTGCATGGACAACGACGTGTCGACCGCCATGATGATGGTCGCCTGCTCCCGCGGAATCTGGGTGTCCTGAGCCGGCCGAGCGAATGCAACAACCAGCGCGGTCAGGGCCAGCAAGAACCCGGCAGCCGGGAGATGCCGTCTCCACCCGGGTCTGGAGGGCGCAACCTTGTCCAGCAGCTCGAGGTTGGTGAACCGGACGGCGTACTTCTTGCGACGACGCTGGACGACAATGTACGCGATCGCCAGGCCAGCGACCCCCACCAGCAGCCACAGCCTTCCGGGCGCCAGAAACGAGTCAGGCATCAGTTGCATTATCGATCACCTGTCATAGCCGTGCCGCCGGCTTGGCGGCGCCGTCGTGGCGCTTTCGTCGCCCAACCATGAACTGCGCGAGATCCAGGATCCAGTCTCGGTCGGTTCTCAATTGGAGGTGAGACACCCCAGCGTCCCGCAGGCCGGCGGCGATGTGATCCCGCTGGTCCTTCGCTGCTTCGGCGTAGCGCTTTCGAACTGAGGACCTGTTTGTGGCGACCTCCCGTTGGACGCCGGTCTCGGGATCAGTGAGAACGACCAGTCCGACATCGGGAATCTCCAACTCCCGGGGGTCCACGACTTCGACGGCCAGAACGTCGTGGCGGGTGCTGAGCCGAGCCAGGCGTTGTTGCCATCCGTCGGGAGCGATGAAGTCGGACACCACGACTATCAGGCCCCGTCTCCGAGCCTGTCCTGCCAAACGATGTAGGCCTCGCGCAAGGTCGACGCTGCCGGATGAACCTCGCGGCGCGTCGGCCAACCGGTGGAGGATCGCCATCAAGTGCGCTCGGCCTTGCGCTGGCGGGATGCTCACAGCCGTATCCGGGCCGATGATGTGGGCTCCGAAGCGGTTCCCCACTCGAGCGGTAAGCAGGCCGATCGCCGCGACGGCGGCGAGCACCAAGTCCCGCTTCTCTTGTTGTGTCGTGCCGAAATCGACGCTGGGAGACAGGTCGACCAACGCGTGAGTCTCGAGTTCCCGGTCGGCGATTGTCTCTCGGACATGGGTGGCCTGCATCCGAGCGGTCACGTTCCAATCGATCCGCCGGACGTCGTCCCCGGGGGCGTAGTCGCGGGTTTCGCCCAGCTCTGATCCGTGTCCGGGCACCAAACCCCGATAGTCACCGTGCAACAACCCGTCCAGCTTCATCCGGACGTCGAGGTCGAGCCGTCGTAACAGCTCCCTCGTTGCGGGGGTCTGCCCGATGCTCGGGACGGCGTCGGCCATTGCCTACGCGGACCGGAGCGGCGACGACGGGTCCTGGCTCGGCGCGATCCGTGGTGCCGGCACAGTCGCCAGCACCCGGTTGACGATGAGGTCGGTGGTGAGATCTTGAGCCAGGGCCTCGTAACTCAGCACGATTCGGTGTCGCAGTACCTCGGGCGCGACATCGAAGACATCTTGAGGCAAGACGTAGCCGCGGCCACGAAGGAGGGCGAGTGCTCGTCCGGCCGCGATCAGCCCCAAGCTCGCGCGAGGGCTGGCGCCATATGCGATCAGCTCGTCGAGGTCGTCGAGCTGGTACGCCCGAGGTTCTCGTGTGGCGATCGTCAGGCTCACCGCGTAGTCGATGACGCCGCGGTCGACGTACAGCTGGCGTGATGCAACCTGAAGACGTTGAAGCTCGTCGAGATCGAGGACCTGCACAGGCTCAGGGGGTTCGACCCCCATCCGTTGCACGATTTCGACCTCTTCGGCCGGATTCGGGTAGTCGACGACGATCTTCATCAGGAAACGATCGCGTTGGGCCTCGGGAAGCGGGTACACACCCTCGGATTCGATGGGGTTCTGGGTCGCCATGACTAGGAAGGGGTTAGGAGCCGGGAAGGTTTCGCCCGCAATCGAGATCTGCTTTTCGGCCATTATCTCGAGCATGGCCGATTGGACTTTCGCCGGCGCTCGGTTTATCTCGTCAGCCAACACGAAGTTCGCCATGACCGGGCCGAGTTCGATGTCGAATTGTTCGGTGCTGGCCCGGTATATGCGCGTCCCCACGATGTCGGCAGGGAGTAGGTCGGGCGTGAATTGAAGGCGAGCGAACGAGCCGCCTGTGACTCTGGCGAGCGTTTCGACTGCGAGGGTCTTGGCGAGTCCAGGAGCGCCTTCGAGTAGGCAGTGGCCACCTGCCAGTAGACAGACCAGCATGCGTTCGATCAGTCGGTCTTGGCCCACGATCACCCGTTTGACCTCGAACATTGCCCGTTCCAGTGGAAGGGCGTCATCGGAGGGATCGAGCCCGTCGGCGTCGGTCAGCATTGTGGTGCGCGCTCCTTCGGCATGGATGACCCAGCAAGCACAGTGAACCATCTCCGGTGAAGGACAACGTAAAGGCGGCGCAGTCCTGTAGGGCAGTCGCACTGGTTTCTCTCCGGGACCAGGGGGTTTTACCCTGTATTGCGAAGAAGTTAGTTACATCGTTCCAATGGATGATCGAGGAGAACCGGCCGTGCGACTACTCGTGGTCGACGACGAGGTGGACCTGGCCGATGCGATCGCCAGGGGGCTCCGTCGCGAGGGTTACGCCGTCGATTTGGCATACGACGGCGAAGAAGCGCTCGAAAAGGCATTGGTCAACTCCTATGACGTCATCTGCCTGGATATCAACATGCCCAGGATGGATGGCCGAGAGGTTTGCCGCCGCCTACGAGCCGAACCGTTCGACGCTCCGCCTCGAATCCTGCTCCTGACGGCTCGGGGGAGCGTCGAGGATCGGGTCGGCGGCCTCGACGATGGAGCTGATGACTATCTGCTCAAGCCGTTCGCCTTTCCCGAACTCAGCGCCCGGATCCGGACGCTGCTTCGTCGCGACGCCAGCAAGGGCACAGCCGAGTTGGTGGTCGGGAGGTTGGCTCTCGACACCCGCCGTCACGAGGTCATGTTCAGCGACACCGAGGTTCCGTTGACTGCCAAGGAGTTCGCACTGCTCCGCTACTTCATGGCCAAACCTGGACAGGTCCTCAGCCAGGAAGAACTGCTCGAACACGTGTGGGACGAGAATGCCGATCCGTTCACGAACACAGTGAGGGTCACGGTTGGAACGTTGAGGAAGAAGCTCGATGTGGTCGAGCCGGGTGGTGCGCTCATCGAGACCGTCGTGGGTCGCGGGTACCGGCTCCGCGAGGACGCCGACGCCTCGGGCGGTGGGTCCGGAACCGGGCTGTCGGAGGATCAGCCGTGAGGGCGCCGCTTTGGACCAGGTCAGCTCGGTTTCGACTCACGCTCACCTACTCGCTGGCGTTGTTTCTTGTAGGTGCGCTGGTTCTCGGGGCGATCTATGTCGGGTTGTCGAGAGCCCTCGACGACGAACCGATCACCCGGACCGTGATCACTCAAGGCCTGATTCCCTCCGGCGATGGTGGGGTCACACTCGTGACTGCCGAGTTCGAGGCTCAGTTCCGATCGGTCGAGTCGCTCGCCAACGAGCGAGCATTGGAGAGCCTTCGCACTTGGTCCTTCGGGGCTTTGGCCGCGATGTTCGGTGCCAGTCTTTTTGTTGGCTGGTTCGTCGCGGGTTGGGTGCTCAGGCCCGTCGGACGGATAACGGCAGTCGCCCGAGATATTCAGGCAACCGACCTCTCGAGGCGCATCGCCCTCGAGGGGCCCGACGATGAGATCACGCGACTTGCCGACACCTTCGACGCGATGATCGGCAGGCTCGATCGAGCGTTCGAGGGTCAGCGACGTTTCGTGCACGAGGCAAGTCACGAACTACGAAACCCCCTGGCGACGATCCGGACGAATCTCGAGGTCGCTCTGGCCGATCCGAACGCATCTGCCGATGACTTGCGCCAAACCGCCGAGGTCGTAGACCGGACCACCGAGAGGATGGGGGCGGTGGTCGACGATCTTCTCGCGTTCGCCCACAGCGAGATGCCCGAGCGGGAACTCGTGGCAACAGATGTGTCGCTGTTGGTTGAGGACGTGGTCGAGGAGTTCGCCGGCGCCGCCGAGGCCGCAGCGGTGTCGATCGCGGTCGAGGGTTCGGGAATCGGGGAAATGCAGGTCGAGCCGACGCCTCTGCGCCGGGCAGTTGCGAACCTGTTGTCCAACGCCATCGAACACTCACCCTCAGGCACGACGGTGCGCGTAGCCGTCGATCAGACTCCAGACCGGGTGTCGATAGCTGTGGAGGATCAGGGCCCTGGGGTGGCCGGCGCCGACGCCGAGTCTGTGTTCCGACGTGGATGGAGGGGAGCGCGTAGCCGCGATTCCCGTCCCAGCGGCAGTGGACTGGGTCTGACCATCGTCCGCCAGGTCGCCGAGAGTCATGGGGGCGCAGCAACAGTTACGAGAGCCGAAGGAGGCGGGGCCAGGTTCAGCATCGAGTTGCCGGCGGCCGTCGTCCAGGCGGCCGTGGGTCCGGGGGTCCAGACGGTCTGAGCCCTCCGGCTCATCCTGGTCCCGGGCGTAACGAATTCGCTCAATCGATGGCCGCGTCGCGACGAGTCCTTCGACGTGGACGCAACGGGGAGTTCAGAGCGGACCGCTGATACCGATGAGGTGGGGTCACCGCGCAATCGCAGAGCCCTACTGGCAGCCGGTACAGCGTTGGTCTTGGCGGGTGCATGTCGAGACGATGACACGGCTGGCGATGGCGACGAACAACCAGAGTTGTTGGCGTTTGCCGAAAGCGGTGAGGTCTCGCTGCCTTCGCTTCAGCCACGCACAGATGAGTTGTGGTCCGGCGCCGAAGACGAGGAAGGTCTTGCCGAGCGGCTAGAGACCGAGTCCGGTGGCGCACAACCCGGTCCGACGCCCTACCAGGCGCCACCGCCGACGGGCGCAGACCCGAACGCGGCCCCCCAACCGTTCCCAACTGCGACACCCCTGCCGGCTGAGACGCCAACCGCCACTCCCGAAGGGACTCCGCCGCAGGGGCCGACCAACACTCCGGCACCAACGTCGACGGCGGCACCGACCGCGACAGCTCCTCCGACGTCGACTCCTGCGGCGACGCCGACACCACCCCCACCCACTGCGACACCGACCGCCACCGCTGTTCCGCCCTCACCAACGCCGACTGCGGTGCCGCCAACGGCCACGCCGGAACCGACTGCTACATCGATTCCTTCGGTCACGCCGACAGCGGTACTGACAGCAACACCTACTGTTGTCCCACCGACGCCCACGCCGAGCCCAACGGCCATTCCGACGCCCTCGCCCACTTCGACGCCGACCCCGTCTCCGACATCGACAGCAACGCCGACACCGACTTCGACCGCGACGCCCACTCCGACGTCGACGGCCACTCCGACGCCGACCGAAACTGCCACCGCGACACCAACCGAGACGCCGACACCAACGAGCACGCCGAGCACTCCACCACCACCTCCCGATGCCCATGGTGCGTTGCTTGCTCAGAAGGCCACCTTCGGCCCAACCCCGGCGTTGAGGGACGAGATATCCCTTATAGGCCCGGAGAGCTGGATCGACGCGCAGCTGGATCCCGGTTCGATCGATGACAACGTCGTTGAAGGTGTGCTCGCCTCATATCAGACGCTGACGAACACCAATGCCCAGAACTGGGCGGTCCTACAGAGCGACGGCGGCCAGACCCGTGTCTTCGGCGAGGTCATGCACGCGACATTGTTGCGGGCGGTGTATTCGCCGAAGCACCTCTACGAGATGATGTGCGACTTCTGGTTCAACCATCTGAACGTCCACATGTTCGGTAGCTACTCGTTCCGTCACCTGACAGCCCCCTACCTGCGAGACGTCATCCGGCCCCACGCCTTGGGCCGCTTCGTCGACATGTTGCAGGCGAGTGCGTCGAGTCCAGCGATGCTGACTTATCTCGACAACTGGCGCAGCAACGCCAACAGCTCAGCGGGGGTGAACGAGAACTACGGCCGTGAACTGCTCGAACTCCACACCTTGGGTATTCGTGGCGGTGCCCAGGTGTATGACGAGACCGACGTCCGCTCCGCCGCTTACGTGATGTCGGG
Source organism: Acidimicrobiales bacterium (assembly GCA_051011515.1). Taxonomy (GTDB): domain Bacteria; phylum Actinomycetota; class Acidimicrobiia; order Acidimicrobiales; family UBA8592; genus JBPCTU01. The sequence goes on along the minus strand of JBPCTU010000053.1, from coordinate 2,144 downwards.
TTGGCGGATCGATACTTCCAATGATCTCGACGCATTCGAGTTCCGTTCCTCGTGGCACTGGAGGCAGCCTGTCAGCCTGCTGGGCGGCGCATGGTCCAGGCCCGATCGAACTGGGGCGGACGACGCCACGTTGATGGGCGACGGCACGTCGATGTTGGTATTCCTGGCCAACCACCGCAGTACTGCCGAGTACATCTGTTGGAAGCTGGCGCGCCGCTTCGTCAACGACGACCCGTCGAGTGGGCTCGTCAGCCGCCTCGCTGACGAGTTCCAGAGCACTGGCACCGATATCGCGGCGACCATGCGGGTCCTGCTCAACAGCGACGAGTTCAAGGCATCTGCCGGGGCAAAGGTGCGCCGCGGCCTGGAAACTGCAACTTCCTACCTGCGGGCGCTCGACGCCAATGTCGACACGAACCCCGTAGGAGAGGCTTCAGAGGTACTCCACAGCCTCAGTTGGTACGAGGGGATCTTGGAGCGGCATGGTCAAAGGCTCTTCAGCAAGCCGACCCCTGACGGGTATCCGGACACCGGATTCGAGTGGGTCAGCTCTGATGGGATGCTCCGACGTTGGGAGACAGCAGGACTGCTGGCTCACAACTCGGTCGATGACACGATCGTTGTCGACGTCCAGGCCCATGTCCCGTCTCCGTTGCCGGCCACGATGGGAGAGACAATCGACGCCATGGTCCTGAACGTGACGGGGAGCGCTCCCACCGCCGGGGAGCGGGCCGCATATGCAACCTTCCTCGGTGTGTCCGAAGCGGAGGATTCAGCGAACAACCCCTTCGCCAACACATCGCTGTTGGCGGACTTCCTGGGTCTGATCCTCGCCCGACCCTCTTTCCAATACCGGTGATCTCACCAGGAGCGCAGCCATGACTGTCAGTTCGCCACCAAAGAACCCGAGCCGGCACTCGACGGCGCTGAGCCGCCGTGGCTTTCTTGCGGGTGCTGTGGCTGCTGGGGGTTTGGTGGTCCTGCCGACCGGAACCAAACTCGCGTTCGCGGACCCGAACGAGCCCGCGAAGGGCGACGTCTTGGTCTACCTCTTCCTTAGAGGGGGCGCCGACGGCCTGAGCCTCGTTCCGCCGGTTGGGCTCCAGTCGTACTTCGATCTCCGGATCGACAGCAGCTTCGACATCACGGTCTCCCAGTCACAGGCCCTCGATCTAGGTGACCCTGTACTTGCGCTGCACCCAGCCTTCGCCCCGCTGTACCCATGGTGGACGGCAGGCGAGTGGGCGATAGTCCACGCAGTCGGCTCGCCTGCCACCCTCTCCGGGACCCGGTCTCACTTCGAAGCCGAAGAGGTCTGGGAGCGGTGCGGCACTCAACAATCCACCGCGACCGGCTGGATCGGGCGCCATCTCGCGACCTCGTCCGACGTCAGCGGGAACCTGGCCGGCATCTCCCATGAGCAGCGGGTCTGGTCGGCCATGCAGGGTTACGGCCCGGCCTTGGCCATTTCGAACATCAACAACTTCGACATCTTCGGCTACGAGGACCGTTCGGGTGTTCGTGCTGTGCTCAACTCGATCAACGGCGGTGGCAGCATCATCCAGAGTCAGGCTCAGAACACGCTGAACGCGGTGAACACCATCAATGGCATCGACTTCAGGTCGATCCTCCCCCAGAACGGCGCGGACTACTCCGGCAACAGCCTGGCCCGCGAGATGGAGCAGATCGCTCAGCTCATCCGCGCCAATGTCGGACTCAGGGCCGTGAGCGTCGACCTTGGCGGGTGGGACAGCCACAACGACATGGGTGTACCCGTTTCCGGCAACCAAATGTTCGATCGAATTGAACGTCTCGCGCAGGGGCTGGCGCCTTTTCTCGTTGACATGGGCAGTGATATGGACGAGGTGACGGTTGTCGTGGCGTCCGAGTTCGGGCGCACGATCAACGTCAACGGAAACGGTGGAACCGACCACGGACGAGGCGGCATCATGTTCGCTTTCGGTCGAGGTATCAACGGGGGCCTCTACGGCCAGTTTCCATCGGTCATCGAGGATGGGCCCGAAGGTGACCTCGAGGTCATGAACGACTTCCGGCAGGTTTACGCGGAGATTCTCGACCGCCGGCTCGGTAATGGTTCGAACACCGCGTTCGTCCTCAACGGCTACGACCCCGTCGGTTCATAC
>JBPCTU010000052.1:0-3951 GCA_051011515.1 Acidimicrobiales bacterium | reverse complement strand
AGGACATCACCGACGAATCCGGGTATATCGACGCCCTCGGCCGTGAAGCCGCCGCTCGCGCCATCAACGAAGCCAAAGTTCAGGTGGCCCAACAAGAACGCGATGGCGAGATTGGTCGCGCCGAGGCAGAACGCGAACAACGTGTTCGAGTCGCTGAAGCGAACGCAACCGCAACCGAAGGTGAAAACACCGCAAAAGTGACGGTCGCGAACTCCGATTCGGTTCGACGCCAGCAAGAAGCCGAGGCGGAACGAGCCGCCATCGCAGCCGAACGCGTGTCCCAGGCGAAAGCTGCTGAAGAGTCGTACTCGGCCGAGGAAGACTCCGAGCGTCGACGCGCCGAACGCGAGCGTGCCACCGAGTACGCGAACATCGTGGTGCCGGCCGAGATCGAGAAGGAACGTGTGACCACAATCGCCGAGGCCGAGGCCGAACGGGTCCGTCGCATCAAACAAGGTGAAGCCGACGGTCTCCGAGCCGTCATGGAAGCCGAGGCCGCCGGCTACCTGGCTTCGTTGACCCAACGCGCCGAGGGCCTCGGTGCAATGATGGACAAGGCTGGAGGCTCCGCCGAGCTCGCGTCGCTGATGATGATCGTCGATCAGATGCCCAAGCTCGTCGAAGAGCAGGTGAAGGCGATTTCGAACCTGCAGATCGACAACATCACGGTGTGGGACCACGGCAGTGGCAACGGCGGCGGCGGCCAGACCGCCAATTTCCTGTCGAGCTTGATGGGCTCGTTGCCCCCGATGCACGAGCTCGCCGCCAACGTCGGAATCCGGCTTCCGGAGTTCCTGGGCGAGGTCGACGAAGGCGAAGCGGTGGCTCCCAAGCTGCGCAAACTTGCCGACAAGCTCGAAGACGCCGACGTCGATGTCGAGGCCGATGTCGAGACAGACGACGATTCCGGCGGGGCGCCTACCCCGCGGTGGGACGAGTAGTCACAACATTCGTAGCGGAATGCGGAGTTCCCCGTCTCAGCTCCGAAGTGCGGCGATCCTATCTTCGATTGGTGGGTGTGAACGCAACAGCGTCTTGATGCCGCTCGGCTTGCCGGAACTGATTCCCATTGCTTCCACCTGGTCGGGCATCTCTTGTTGCGGAGGGATGGAGCCGAGCCGCTCGAGGGCCTGAGCCATGTCCTCGTTGCTGGTCAACGAGGCACCACCGGCGTCGGCTCGGAACTCGCGCCGACGGCTGTAGGCCATCACGATGAACGAGGCCAGGATGCCCAGCAGAATCTGCAGCACGATTCGGGTGAGAAAGTAACCCAGCCCTCGCCCACCACGGTTGCCGAAGATCTGCCGGTCGACGAACTGGCCGATGACCGACGCCAGGAAGAAGACCAACGTGTTGAGCACACCCTGCAGCAAGGTCATCGTCACCATGTCACCGTTGGAGATGTGACTGACTTCGTGGGCGAGAACCGCCTCGACTTCGTTCTTCCGCATCGATTTCAGAAGGCCTGTGCTTACCGCCACAAGCGAATCGTTGCGCTTGGCGCCCGTGGCGAAAGCGTTGAGGTCAGGCGAGTCGTAGATGGCGACCTCTGGTCGCCCGATGCCTGCTTCGTCGGCCAAACGATGGGTGGTCTCCAGAACCCAGCGCTCGGTGTCGTTGCGGGGCTGGTCTATGACAGTCGCACCGACCGCGCGTTTCGCCATCCCCTTCGACATCGCCAAGGAGATGAACGAACCGGCCATACCGACGATGACCGACAGAATCATGAGTCCGACGATTCCGTTGGCGTCTATGCCCAACGTGCTCGACAGGATGGTCAAGGCGGCGCCGAACACCACCATGACGGCAAGGTTCGTGCCGACGAAAAGAAGGGCTCGCTTTCCCATCTGGACCTCCGTTGAAGGATGGCAAGGATCGAACAGGGACAAAGGTATCGTCCGTCGGGATGACAACCCCACCACCAAACCGCATACCCGCGAACTGATGGTTGTAGCAATCCCGGCGCTGGTTGGGGGGATCGTGCTCCTGACCGTGTGTGCCGAACTCGCCGTGGGCGCAGCCGAACGCCTGTCCGAACGCCTGGGCCTGTCCCCAGTACTCATCGGCGCGCTGGTCGTGGGGCTGGGCACGTCGCTGCCGGAATTGGTCGTCAGCGGGGTTGCGGCGGCTCAGCGCGACACGATCGACCTGGCGATAGGCAACATCATCGGCTCCAACATCGCGAACCTCAGCCTCGTGCTGGGGGTTGGGGCGGTGAGCACGACCATCTCGGCGAGACACACGGTCATGCGCCGCGAAGTTTTCCTCATGCTCGTGGCCACTTCGCTGTTCGCGGCGTTCGTGATCGACAACCACCTCTCCCGGTGGGAGGCGGGCATCCTGTTGGGTGGGATGGTTGTGGCAGCGCTCATCGTTGCCATGTCGCCCGAAAACGGTCACTTGGCGAAACACGCGGAGGGAGAAAACCGTGCGCTGGCGCCGTTGATCATCAGGGTCGTCGTCGGTCTGGGCGGCGTGTTGGTTGGCGCTCAACTCATGGTGACCGGTGCCGTGGACATCGCTGAGGACCTCGGCGCCTCGGAGGCCTTCATTGGCCTCTCCATCGTGGCCCTCGGAACGAGTCTCCCGGAGTTGGCCACAACAGTGGTCAGCGCCAGGAGGGGCTCGCTCGAGCTCGTCGTGGGCAACGTATTGGGGTCGAACATGTTCAACAGCCTGGCGGTCGGAGGTGTGGCTGGACTCGCCGGCACTGGAGTCATCGAAGAATCTGTGGTGTTGCCGATCCTGGCGATGCTCGCGATCAGTGTTGCCGTGGTTGCGCGAGGGATGATCAAACACACCTTCACCCGCGCCGTCGGAATCCTCTTGATCCTGTCGTACCTTGCCCTACTGGCAGTCGGAGTTTGAGACTCAGACCGATGCCGAGGGTTCGGTAGGGGTCCGCGCTGCTTCGAGATCTTCAGGCGTCATGAGAACCTCGCGGGCCTTCGAGCCCTCGGAGGGGCCGACCACACCGCGCTCTTCGAGCAGGTCCATCAGTCGGCCCGCACGAGCAAACCCAACGCGGAGCTTTCGCTGAAGCATCGAGGTGGAGCCGAGTTGAGATTCGACCACCAGCTCCATCGCCTGAAGCAGCAGCTCGTCATCGGAATCGTCGCCCGTCGATCCCCCGGGCAAACTCTCGGATGAGGCAGAGACCGCCGGGTCGGTGATGGACTCCGCCGCGGTCTCGGCCGTAATGGCAGTGTCGTCGGCCGACTCGAGGTCCTTGGCCTGACGTCGCCAGGCCGCCACTATGCCCTTGACCTCGTCTTCGTCGACCCATGCGCCCTGAATACGGTTGGGGCTCGAAGACTTTGGGTCGAGAAGCAACATGTCTCCCTGGCCAACGAGGCGTTCAGCACCAGGCTGATCCAGGATGACTCGACTGTCCGTGAGGCTCGAGACCGCAAAGGCCAACCTCGCGGGCACGTTGGCCTTGATGACGCCCGTGATGACATTGGTGGACGGCCGCTGTGTGGCAATAACGAGGTGGATGCCCACGGCGCGTGCCTTCTGAGCAATCCGGCAGATGGAGTCCTCGACGTCGCGAGCAGCCACCATCATCAAGTCTGACAGCTCGTCGACCACAACCAGAATCAGAGGCAGCCTGGGATAGGACTTCGGATTCCCCTCGGCATCGATCGCACCCGGCGGTGTCTCGATGGAACCCTTGTCGTACGCCGCGTTGTAGCCGCCAATGTCGCGGAACCCGACCTCAGACAACAGTTCGTAGCGGCGGTCCATCTCTCGACACGCCCACTGCAAGGCATTGGCGGCCTTCTTCGGGTCGATTACTGGCTGAGTGAGGAGATGGGGAACGCGCTCGTACTGGCTCATCTCGACCATCTTCGGGTCGATCAAGATCATCCTGACCTGATCGGGTGTGGTCCTCATGAGCACTGAGGTCACTATCGAGTTGATGCACGAGCTCTTGCCGGCGCCGGTTGC
>JBPCTU010000051.1:0-12815 GCA_051011515.1 Acidimicrobiales bacterium | reverse complement strand
CTTCGAAGCGTTTCCGTCGGTCAAGGACTACATGGAACGAACCGTCGCCGAAGCCCGAGAACGGGGCTACACCGAGACGTTGTTCGGGCGGCGTCGACAGATCCCCGAACTTGCAGCGAGCAACTTCAGGGTCCGCCAGGCCGGCGAACGACAGGCCATGAACGCCGGCATTCAGGGCCTCGCTGCTGACATTTTCAAGGTGGCGCTCGTGAACCTCGATCACGCTTTGGTGGATCGCGGCATGGAGTCGGTCATCGTCCTTCAAGTTCACGATGAAGTCATCCTCGAGGTTCCTCCAAACGAGATGGACGACGCCGAGGCGTTGACCGTGCAGGTGATGGGGGACGCCTTTGATCTGCGTGTCCCCCTCGACGTCAACCTGTCGACTGGCCATTCCTGGGCCGACGCCAAGTAGTCGCAGACGACTCAGCCCGCGAGCCGGCCTGATTCAGTCGGCCGAGCGCGGGCGAACGACGGCCACCTCGTTGCTCGACGCGAGACGGTTCCCTTCTGCATCGAGGGCCACGATCCAATAGATGACCCGCCCCGATTCGGGGCGCGCAACCACAATGCTGCGGGGGTCCGATTCGCGTAGGACCGCGACAGTGGCGATGGAGTCACCCCTGCGAGCCCGAATTCGCCACCGATCGACTTGTTCGGCACCGTCGACAACCCAGTTGAGTTGCGCTCGTTTGGGGCCGAGGTTCACCGATCGAAGCCCAATCCTCACATCGACAGGGGCTGGTGTCGGGTCGTCGGTCGCCGTGGCGGTGGGCGTCGGCTCGGGTGTGGCGGTCGGTGATACCTGCGGCGTTGCGCTCTTCGTCGGTTCGGCAGTCGGCGGTGCGGTCGGGCGTGGAGTTGACGGCTTGACCGTGGGATCTTGCGGTTCGCGTTCGACAGTTGGTGGCGGCGGAGGAGTGGTCTCGGTGTTTGGTTCTGGGACCAGAATCGCAGGTGATGTCGGTGCAGCCGTTGGCGAAGGTGTAGGAGCTGTGCGAGTCGCGGGTGTCGGAAACGCTCCGAGGAACTCGACGTGGCCGTCGACTATGACCGCAACACTGTCGGGGGGAAGGACGATGCCGCCTACTACCGCAAAACCATTCGAGCCGACTTCGATGATCGTCCCGTCAGGGAGCTCGGTGCCGGTCTCTGCGGGTGCAGCTGCTCCACTCGGTCCAATGACCGAGGCCCCCTCGGCCTCCTCCATCGCCAGCGTTTCGGTCTCGTCGTCGTTGAGGTTGGCCACGACGAGCGCGGCAGCACCTGCGAGCAGTACGAACATTCCGAGAACCAGTGCCGGACGCAGCGTGAAGCGGGGCCGCGCTCTTGGCTCTTCCGGTGCCGGGGAGAAATAAGCGGCCGATCGAAGATCGGCTTCGACGCGTTGGGCGAAGTCGGGGTCGGGTTCCGGGGTGACAGATCGACCCCAGTCCCGCAGACGCTTCTCGAGGTCATCGTTCATGTGGTTTCACCCCCAACTCTTCCTGTGGTCCTGCTCATGTCGACTCGAGTTCCTTCCGCAGGGCCTTGAGGGCCCGACTGAGGACCACGGCGAGCGCCGGCTTCGTGAGGCCCATGGCTCGCGCAGCCTCGGCTGGCTGGAGGTCGGCGAGGTACCGCAACGCGATTGCTTGTTGGTACCTCGGATTGAGGCCGTCGAGGGCCGCCCTGAGATCATCGTGATCACCGAGGTCGACGGCTTCGAAGGCGTCCTCGCCGCCGGGGCCTGATTGCATCGCCGCCATTGCCCGCTGGCCTCGGTCTGATCGAGGCCGGCTCTCGCGGCGATGATGGTTGACCGTCTCGTTGGCTGCGATCTTGAACAGCCACGGGGCGATCCCGGTGCCTTTCCACTTGAAGGCGGCGATACCGCGAAGGGCAGACTCGAAGGTGGCCGCACAGACGTCTTCCGCCGCCTGTCGATCGCCTGTCCGCCTCCATGCGAAAGCGTAGATCCGTGGGAGGTAGTGGCGATACAGGTCGGTGAAGGCGTCCATGTCCACCCTCGCTGCATCAACGAGTTCTCGTTCATCGGACAGCGGGAGTTCGGCTGCCGGGCCGAGGGGCACGGGGTGGTGCTCCTCCGGTTCCTGGCGGCCATTGTCCATGTGTACGAGCCTGGCTCGTTGGTTGCAGTCGAGGGTGGACACGAACGGTTTGGGGGCCTCTCTTCAACGTTTCGTCAGATGCTCGAGTTGGTGATCATGCGGCATCGTTGACGAAGTTGATCTTCGACAATCTTGATCGGCCGACGATGTGATCCTCTGAATCGCGCGCTAGGAGGGCGTAGACGACGTGCTCAGTATCGCCGGGGAGTTTGTCCATCTGGCTGAGCTGGTCGAGGCCGACCTCAGCCACCAGTTCACGGTGCTGGCCCCGGATCAACCGCCACAATTCGTAGTGGTCGGCCTTCGCGCTGTTTGCGGGACGCCATCTGCAACCCACGAACTCAGCCTCTTGTGACACATCGATCTCGGCGGCATCGGTTTCTGCCGCGTCGACTGCTGCACACTTGAGCCTCAGAACCTCGACGTTCGGGCGTCTCACAACTGCCCGGTTCCAACGACTCCGCTGAATGCGCTGTCCCTCTTCGTCAACGACGATGACCCGATAGCGATACCAAGTGTTGAACTCGACGTCGCGGTCCTTGAAGCGGGTGGCTGAGAGATCTCGGGTCTGATGAACGACTGTGCGTTCGCCTTCGCCGACCCGGACCAGCTTGTAGCCCGCAGCATCGGGGTGATTCGTCTCGTTCCAGGTGCAGCGAACCTTCGGCGCCCAGCCGAGTCCGACCATGCCGCGACACCGGAGCTTCAGTGGGACCCGGTCCCGTTCCACCTCGGCCACGTCGGTCGCACTCGAGTCGGTCCGGTTCTCTGTTTCGGCAGCTGCAGTCGGAATCATGAGCATCGACGTCGCGAGGATCGCCGTGGCTGTGATCATCAGGATTCTTCGCATGGTCATCTTTCGGGTAGTTGACGGACTCGTTGTCTCCCATTGGCACAACGGTGAGCTGGCAACGCGATTGCACTCCGGTTCCCAGATGGGCCGATCGAACTACTCTCCGCACGTGGCTCCAACCGACGACCGGGCCCATTGGTTCGAAGACATGGCGGATCACATGGGTGAGGCCTACCTTCGCTACTCCTTCACACGCGGCACCGAACAGGAGGTTGAGTTCCTGATCGAAGAACTCGACCTCAGCCCGGGAACGCGGGTGTTGGACGTCGGGTGTGGGCCGGGCCGGCACGCGTACGCTCTGGCTCGCCGCGGTATTCAGACCCATGGCGTGGACATCAGCGAGCGTTTCATCGAGCTTGCATCGGCCAACGCTCCCGACGGGGCGACGTTCTCGAGACTTGACGCTCGAGCGCTGGCGTACCGCGACGAATTCGATGCCGCGATCTCCTTGTGCCAAGGAGCGTTCGGATTGTCGGGGCATGGTGACGTCGGTGCAGTCGTCGACCCCGATGGCGTGGTACTGGCCGGAATGGCGCGATCGGTCAAGCCGGGGGCACCACTGGCGGTAAGCGCTTTCTCTGCCTACTTCCAGATGCGCTATCTGGAGGTTGGTGACAGCTTCGACGCCGATCGCGGTGTGAACCACGAACGGTCGGAGATCGTCGGAGGCGAGGGTTCGAGCAACAGTCGCGTACACGGCGATGACGCGAACACCCGGACGTATGACCTGTGGACGAGCTGTTTCACACCCCGAGAACTTCGGTTGCTGGCGTTTGTATCAGGCCTCGAAGTTGATGACATCTACTCGGCAACGCCTGGCCGGTACGCGCGCAAACCGCCCGGAATCGACGATCCGGAGTACCTGCTGATCGCCCACAAACCAGAAGCCTGATCCTTGTGCTGGTAGCTAGCTGAGCCGCCCGTGAGCAGGGTGACCGCTGGCGGTCGGCCCGGCCGGCTGCGCCTGTTGTCGGCGAGGCGGGATTTCTGAGCTGCACCACTACCCTTGAGGGGCGCTGATCGCGTTCGAGGCCTACGGCCCCGGCTCGACCAGCGGGACGGCAATCAACCCGGATTGCCCGATATCGCCTATCGAGTAGAGAAGCCTCCGTGTCCGACACCACCACCGAACAGTCCGCCTTCGATGACCTAGAAGGTTACGAACCCCGCCAGATCGTGCTCGACGATCTCGATGGCGAAAGCCTCGACGAGGCCTACGCCGCAACCATGGTCTCGGTAGAAGACGGCCAGCTCGTCGAAGGCACCGTCGTCAAGGTCGACCGCGACGAGGTGCTGCTCGACATCGGCTACAAGTCCGAAGGTGTGATCCCCAGCCGTGAGCTGTCGATCCGCAACGACGTCGACCCCAACGAGGTCGTCAGTCTCGGTGAAGGCGTCGAAGCCCTTGTCATCCAGAAGGAAGACAAAGAGGGTCGGCTCATCCTGTCCAAGAAGCGGGCTCAGTACGAGCGGGCCTGGGGCCGGATCGAAGACGTCAAGGAAGCCGAGGGTGTCGTCGAGGGCATGGTCATCGAGGTCGTCAAGGGCGGCCTGATCGTCGACATCGGCCTGCGAGGCTTCCTACCCGCATCGCTGGTGGAGCTGCGTCGCGTCCGCGACCTGCAGCCATACGTCGGCCGCGAGCTCGAGGCCAAGATCATCGAGCTCGACAAGAACCGGAACAACGTTGTCCTGTCGCGCCGGGCGTGGCTGGAAGAGACGCAGAAGGAACAGCGCGAAGAGTTCCTGGACAATCTCAAGCCGGGCGAGCGGCGTAAGGGTGTCGTCAGCTCGGTCGTCAACTTCGGCGCTTTCGTCGATCTTGGCGGAATGGACGGGCTGGTCCACGTATCCGAGTTGTCCTGGAAACATGTCGACCATCCCTCTTCGGTGGTCACAGTGGGTGACGAGATCGATATCGAGGTGCTCGAGGTCGATCTCGACCGAGAACGCATCAGCCTGTCGCTCAAGGCGACCCAGCAGGACCCGTGGCAGGAGTTCGCATCCGGTCACCGGGTTGGCGAACTGGTCTACGGCCGGGTCACGAAGCTCGTGCCGTTCGGCGCCTTTGTCCAGGTCGGCGAGAGCATCGAAGGTCTAGTCCACATCTCGGAGATGTCAGCTCATCATGTCGAGCTTCCCGAGCAGGTTGTAACGCCAGGCGAAGAGCTTTGGGTCAAGATCATCGACATTGATCTCCAACGCCGTCGTATCAGTCTTTCGATCAAGCAGGCCGCCGAGGGTGGTGTGGTTGCTGCCGAGTACCAGGAACACTTCGGCGAGCAAAACTACGACGACGAGGGCAACTACATCGGTACTGCGGTCGAGGGCGAAGAGGGCGAAGAGGGCGAGGACGGCGACGTCGAGCTCGATCCTGAGGCTGCCGCGCAGGCTGATGAGGCCTGGGCTGCGTACTACGAAGAGTCGGGCGAAGAGGGTGCCGCGACGGCACCGCTGCCCGAGCCGACCCAAGCCCCTCCGTCCGAATAAGCTCGGCGCCAACCGGTCCTGTCGACCGGAGTGGTCGCCGAAGGGCTAGTTGAGAGCGACGATGCCAAGCCGTACTGCAGTCAGTACGGCTTGGGTGCGGTCGCGTGCGTCGAGCTTCTGGTAAATCGAAGCCAGATGGTTCTTGACCGTCTTCTGGCTGATGTAGAGCTCGCTGGCGACCTCGGGTGTACTGCATCCATCAGCGATGAGTTGCAGCACTTCCTCTTCGCGCTTGGTGATGAGGCCACGAGCCTTGGAACCAGCGCCTGCCGGAGCACCCACGGTTGCCCGCTCGCGGCTTCGCTGAGCCTCGCCGAGCATCACTGACTTCATCTGGGGAGCTATGACTGTTTCGCCGGCGGCGCACAGCCGCAGCGCCGTGGCCAGCTCTGACAGGGCGTTGGCTTTGACCAGGTAGCCGTTCGCACCGGCCTGCATGGCGTTGGTGAACGACTCGACATCCGCGTGCGGGGCCAACATGACAAGCCGGGTGCGAGGCACTGCCGCGTGGATCTGGCGGCAAGCGTCGACGCCGGTCTGGCCTGGGAGGTTGGTCGAGAGCAAGACGATGTCCGGTGTCAGCTCCTTGGCCATACGAACGACTTCGTCGCCGTCGGTCGATTCGCCAACCACGTCGAAGCCGTGGTCCACCAGCCCTCGCTTGATGCCTTCGCGCACCATACGGTGATCATCTGCTAGCAGCAGTCGGATACCCATCGATTGATCCCTGTGGTCGTGGTCAGTGACCGAGCTTTCCGGGGCGGCAGACTGCGTCGATCGAATGTGCCCTTGCGGGCGTGGGCCTCCATCGGCGCGCCGTCTGCGGAAATGAGGCCTTATGGGCGTTTTTCGTGACCGCCGCCACTGCCTCTGGGCTGGTGGTTCATGTAGTTGTCCACAGCCTGGGACGCGACCTCGGGCCGGTGGCGAAGCCCGAACTACGGTGAAGGAATGTACGAGTTCGGCCTTACCGGAGGCATAGGATCCGGCAAGAGCACGGTCGCGGCCGGATTGGTATTCCGTGGCGCGGTGTTGATCGATGCCGACGCCATTGTCCGCGAACTCCAGGAACCTGGTGGAGTCGTGCTGAGCGAGATGGTTGAACACTTCGGAATGGCCATTCTCGACTCTGGTGGTCGTCTGAACCGACAAGCCGTGGCGGACATGGCTTTCTCCGACGAAGACCAGCTGGCAGCGTTGAACAAGATCGTGCACCCGCGTGTCATGGAAGAGATCGCCCGGATTCGGGACCAGCACGCACCGACCGACGCCCTAGTGGTCATGGACATCCCGTTGTTGGTTCGCGCCGACGGGACAAAGAACACGCGGCCCGAATACGACGAACTGCTGGGTGTCGTGGTGGTCGACTGCGATCCGGATATGGCGATCGCGCGCCTTGTCGAACACCGCGGATTCTCCGAGGACGATGCTCGGGCTCGGGTCGCCAATCAAGCGACGCGCGAAGCCAGATTGGCGGTAGCCGATCACGTCATCGACAACAGCGGGTCACTGGATGCCCTGGAACCCCTGCTCGATGGCTGCTGGAGTTGGATGATGGCTGTCACTGGGGGTCGGTAGGCTCCACCTATGGCGGAGCCCACCACCCCTGTGTCTTCCCCGACGAACTCGAGCCCCACCGACGGCGACCCCAACGACTCGCAGGTTTCCGGTCTCGACACACCGAGGCACCCGGTCGAGAGAGTCGATGGGGTCCCATTCGCGGTCGTCGCCGACTTCGAGCCCGCTGGCGATCAACCGGCGGCCATCGAGGCCCTCGCGGCCGGCATAGAGCGGGGCGACGGTTTCCAGACGTTGTTGGGCATCACCGGGTCGGGAAAGAGTGCCTCGATTGCCTGGACCATCGAGAAGGTTCAGCGCCCAACCCTGGTCATCGCACCCAACAAGAGCCTGGCGGCGCAGCTGGCGAACGAGCTGCGTGAGTTCTTCCCCGACAATCGAGTCGAGTATTTCGTCAGCTATTACGACTACTACCAGCCCGAGGCTTACATGCCCTCGAGCGACACCTACATCGAGAAGGATTCGTCGGTCAACGACGAGATCGACCGGCTGCGGCACGCGTCCACATCGGCGTTGCTCACAAGGCGCGACGCCATCGTCGTGGCATCGGTCTCCTGTATCTATGGTCTCGGATCACCAGAGGAGTACGAGGGCCAGCTACTGGTGGTGCGGGTTGGCGAAGAACACGACCAGCGCCGTATCCTCCGCCAGCTCGTCGACATGCAATACGACCGCAACGACATGAACCTCGTCAGAGGCAGTTTCCGCGTGCGTGGCGACAGCATCGAGGTCCACCCTGCTTACGAAGAGAACATCGTGCGTATCGAGTTGTTCGGTGACGAGGTTGAAGCGATCGTCGTCATCGATCCGCTCACCGGCGAACGGATCGACACCCTCGCCGAACTCGTCGTCTTTCCGGCAACGCACTATGCGACCGGCGAAGCGCGTATGGCTCGGGCCATCGGCGGTATCGAAGCCGAGCTGCAACACCAACTGGCCGAGTTCGAAGAAGATGGGAAACTGCTCGAAGCCCAGCGCCTCCGAATGCGCACCGACTACGACCTCGAGATGATGCAAGAGGTCGGCTTCTGCAACGGCATCGAGAACTATTCGATGCATATCGACGGGCGTTCGTACGGCGAGGCGCCGTTCACGCTTCTCGACTACTTCCCGCCCGACTTCTTGTGTGTAATAGACGAATCCCATGTGGCCGTGCCCCAGCTTCACGGCCAGTACGAGGGCGATAGGTCTCGTAAGGAAACGCTCATCGACCATGGTTTTCGGCTGCCCTCAGCGGCCGACAACCGTCCGTTGCGCTTCGAAGAGGTGATGGAGCGCCTCAACCAGGTGGTCTTTTTGTCGGCGACGCCAGGCAACTACGAGCTCGAAGTGTCAGATCAGATCGTCGAGCAGATCATCCGTCCGACAGGACTCGTCGACCCCGAGGTTGTCGTCAAACCAACCAAGGGTCAGATCGATGACCTCCTCGAATTGATCCGCGAACGAGGGCAACGAGACGAGAGGGTCCTGGTCACCACGCTCACGAAGAAGATGTCCGAGGACCTCACCGACTACCTGCTCGAGTTGGGCATCCGGGTCAGGTACCTGCATTCCGAGGTCGACACGATCCAGCGCATCGAGATCTTGCGCGATCTTCGGCTCGGTGAGTTCGATGTACTGGTGGGGATCAACTTGCTGCGGGAAGGCCTCGACCTGCCCGAGGTTTCCCTGGTCGCAATTCTCGACGCCGACAAGGAGGGTTTCCTCCGAAGCGAGACGTCACTCATCCAAACCATTGGCCGGGCCGCGCGAAACGTCGGCGGCCAGGTTGTGATGTACGCCGATCAGGTGACCGATTCGATGCAGCGGGCGATTTCGGAGACCAACCGACGCCGCCAGCTTCAACTCGCATACAACGAAGAGAACAACATCGATCCGCAGACGATTCGCAAGGCCGTCACCGACATACTTGCGATGATCCGACCGGCCGAGGAGACCGCACCGATCCCAGGCGAGGGCTCGAGGAGCCGGAGTCACGACGGCCACCGCCGGTTGGTGGACGAGATGTCCGACCTCCCAGGGGACGAACTCCAGCGGCTGATCCAGACTCTCGAAGCCGAAATGCACGATGCATCTGCAGACCTGCGGTTCGAGTACGCGGCGCGCCTCCGCGATGAGATCAAGGACCTCAAACGCGAACTGCGAGAGGTCGGCTGACCCGCGACGTCTCCTGGCCACCTCGATACGGTGGCCACCGTGACGGGTGTTACCAGGAAGCACAACGGACTCATAGTTGCGTTCGGCGCGCTGGTGGCGGTTGCAGTGGCGGCTGTGGCTCTCTGGCGCCGTCGAGCTCGATCGGTGGTTCCGGTGAGACACCTCACTGCGCTGAACCGAACGCGCAGGATTGTGCAGTTCTCCGGCCGCGCCGGCGCAGCCTATGGCGGCCACCGCGCGCGGCGGTTGTTCGCGTCGGCTGAACGCAGGGAAGAACTCGACCGACGATTTCAGATCGAGACAACAGAGCAGGCCGTCGCCCTGCTGGGTGACATGAAGGGTGCGTTGATGAAGGTCGGCCAAATGGCCAGCTACCTCGACCAGGGCATGCCCGAAAACGTGAGGCATACGCTCGCCCAGCTGCAATCCGATGCACCACCGATGTCACATGAGTTGGTCGACCGAGTAGTGACCAACGAGCTCGGGGCGCCGCCACAAGAGTTGTTCGGCCAGTGGGACCCCGAGCCGATTGCGGCGGCGTCGATCGGCCAAGTCCATCGGGCCATCACAGCCGATGGGCATCCGGTGGCGGTGAAGGTTCAGTACCCGGGTGTCGACGAAGCCATCGGGTCTGACCTGGCGACCGCCGATGTGTTGTTCCGTGGTCTGGCCATGATGTTCCCCGGGTTGGACCCCGGCCCCGTGGTCGAGGAGCTTCGAGCTCGGCTGATCGAGGAACTCGATTACGAGAAAGAGGCCTCCAACCAGCGACTCTTTGCCCGCTACTACGACGGCCACCCCTTTATCCACATCCCCGAGGTCGTCGACTCGTTGAGCACGAAACGAGTGCTCACGACCGATCTGGCCGAGGGGGCGAGGTTCGAAGAGATGGTCGAGTGGGGCCAGCTCGAGCGCAACCTGGCTGCCGAGACGATCTATCGCTTCGCCTTCGGCAGCATCTACCGGTTGGGTGCCTTCAATGGGGATCCGCACCCGGGTAATTACCTGTTCGGGAGGGGTGGCCACGTCACGTTTCTCGACTTCGGACTGGTCAAACGATTCGATGCTCAGGCGCTGGCCGGATTCGAGCGAATGCTTCGCTCCATCGTGTTGGAACGCGATCCGCGGCGGTTCCGCAGCACGATCGAAGAGCTCGGCCTTGTTCAACCGGGAGCGCCCTTCGACGATGTCGAATTGATGGACTACTTCGGCCACTTCTATGAGTTCGTGGCGACTCCCGGGGTATTCACGATCACCGAGGAGTACGCGACTGCCACCGTGCGGCACATCTTCGATCCGGGGGGCGAGTTCGCCGAGATCCGCCGGGCCGCAAACGTTCCGAGCGACTTCGTGATAATCCAGCGCATCAACCTCGGTTTGTACGCAATCTTCGGGCACCTCGACGCGACCGCCGATTGGCGTCGCATAGCGGAGGAGCTCTGGCCATGGGTCGACGGGCCTCCCTCGACGCCGATGGCGCTGGAAGCAGCGTCGTGGCAGCCCGGTCCTATTGGCGAGCGCGCGTTGGCCGCGGACCCGGGACCTTCTAACGTGAGTTGAGTCCGATCACCCCTGGGCCTCGTCGCAAGACCCTTACCGCCGCGGAACATCCTTGAACGTCACAGGGTGAGAATGGGGGAGCGATGCCCGAGTGGCCGTGGCCCGTCGACGTCGTGTTCGACCATTTCGCCGCACAGCGCGCGATCGACGCGGTAGAGACCGCAAGACATCAACTCGAGCGAGATTGGGATCGCGAGCAGCATGTGGCCCTCCGTGCTCTGGCAACGTGGGACGGCATGGCCGCAGCCGCGTTTCAAACCTCGCTTCAGGCGCGGGGGCACCGGGTTCAGGCCGCCGTGGTGGAGCTCCGTCACCTACAGGTCGCGTTGGAGGACGCCGCCGCGGATGCGCGCAGAGCGGAGGATCTCGTAGAGCTGAGACGAGAGCATTGGCGACAAGAGCAGTGGTTGGAGCAGCAGAGCTCCGACCAGTCCGATGAGCCGCAAGATTTCGCCCTATAGAACATACGTTCCCCCACCTGTTGTGGATAGATTGGGCCGGGTGACCGACCGTCTCGTCATCCAGGGCGCACGCGAGCACAACCTCCGCAACATCGACCTCGACCTCCCCAGAGACAAGCTCATCGTCTTCACGGGACTGTCCGGGTCGGGGAAGTCTTCGCTGGCCTTCGACACCATCTACGCCGAAGGGCAGCGACGATACGTCGAGTCCTTGTCTGCCTACGCCCGTCAGTTCTTGGGCCAAATGGACAAACCCGACGTCGACTTCATCGAGGGGCTGTCACCCGCAATCTCGATAGACCAGAAGAGCGCCAGTAGGAACCCTCGGTCAACGGTCGGGACCATCACCGAGGTTTACGACTATCTACGCCTCCTGTTCGCGAGAATCGGTGTGCCCCACGATCCCGAGACCGGTGAGAGGCTGGTTCGCCAAACACCACAACAGATCGTTGATCGGGTGCTCGACCTCGAGGAGGGCACACGGTTTCAGGTTCTGGCCCCGGTTGTCCGAGGCAGGAAGGGCACCTACGACACTCTCGTGACCGACCTGGCGAGCGAGGGTTTCGTGCGGGCACGAATCGATGGCGACGTGATCGAGTTGGCCGACGTCGCCGGCACAAACGACGACGGCACCCCCAAGCTTCAACTCGAGCGTTACGAGATGCACGACATCGAAGTCATCGTCGACCGCCTGGTCTTGCGCGATGGCATCGAGCGACGACTCACCGAGTCCATCGAGACGGCCCTCCGGCTGGCCGAAGGGATCGCCCAGATCGAGATCGTGCCGCGCGACGACGGCGAACCCGAAGTCCTGACCTTCTCACAACACCTCTCACGGCCGAGCGATGGCAAGTCTTTCGACGAACTGGCCCCCCGGAACTTCTCGTTCAACTCTCCGTACGGAGCCTGCACCGCGTGTGATGGCTTGGGTACGACCTTTGAAGTCGACCCCCGGCTGGTCATCCCCAACCACGACCTGAGCCTCGACGAAGGTGCCATCTCCCCGTGGGCCAGCGGTCGAAGCCAGTACTTCCAACGCCTCCTCGAAGCCGTCGCCGCCGAACACGGGATTGCCACCGACGTCGCTTGGGAGAAGCTGCCAGCGAAGGCGACCAAACTGCTGCTGAACGGCACCGGGTCGAAACGGGTAACCGTTCGCTACAAGAACCGCTACGGGCGCATGCGGACCTACCCCGCTCGGTACGAAGGCATCCTGCCGTATTTGCGGCGGCGTCATGTCGAGTCAGAGTCGGACTCGGCCCGCGAACAGATCGAGGGCTACATGCGTGAGGTCGCCTGCTCCGAATGTGCGGGCGCCCGCTTGCGACCACTCTCGCTAGCGGTCACCGTCGACGATCACAACATCTCCGAGATCTGCGGCCTCTCCATCAGCGACGCAGCGGAACTGCTTGCCGAGTTGCAGCTGTCGGACCGGGATCGGATGATTGCCGAGCAGGTACTCAAGGAGATCAATGCCAGGATGGGGTTCCTGGTCGATGTTGGCCTGGACTACCTCTCTTTGGGGCGATCGGCGAGCACGTTGTCCGGTGGCGAAGCGCAGCGAATCCGTTTGGCGTCACAGATCGGCTCTGGTCTCGTCGGAGT
>JBPCTU010000050.1:0-5526 GCA_051011515.1 Acidimicrobiales bacterium | reverse complement strand
CCCCTGCGGTACTACGGTCGAGGAATGGGCCGGATGCTCGAACCTCTGTCAGACGTGAGACGGTGGGCAGATGACCGTCGTCTGATCATCGACGTCTTGTTCGTCGCTGTCTTGGCCACGGTCGGCGCTCTCGACGTCGCAGGGTCCGATCCAGACCTAGGCGAGCGCGACCCGGACGCTCTCGCATACGCCCTGATCCTGGTCGGTGCATTTGCTCTGCTGTGGCGCCGATACGCCCCTGAAGTCACATTGATCGTGGTCTTTCTCGTGATGATGTTGTTCTGGGCGCGGGAATACCCAGCCTTTCTGTCGATGCTCGGGTTGCCAGCTCTCTATGCAGTCGCAGTCCATGGCCTGAACCGTCGTCGCGCGTGGATCACCATTGGCTTGGCCTGCGCCGCGCTGATGGCCGTGGCCAGGATCACCATTCTCGATGAACCCGAAGGGTTCTCGTACCCAAACGCTCTGAGCATGGCGGCCTATCTGGCAGCTGGCGTGGCGGTTGGGTTGGTCATTCGGAACCGCGATCGAATCTTCGTCGATACCGAACGTCGGGCCGCCCAGGCCGAAGCGGACCGCGATATAGAGGCACGTCGGGCCGTGGCGGAGGAGCGGGGTCGAATCGCTCGAGAGATGCACGATGTAGTGGCCCATGGAATGAGCGGGATAGCGGTGCAGGCTGCCGCTGCCCAAGGGATCGTGCACACTGATGCCGATCGCACCGCGGCACTCCTCACGAGGATCGAAACAATGGCGCGAGAGTCGCTGACCGAGATGAGACGAATGGTAGGGGTGCTCCGCGACCAAGACGACCGGGTCGCTTCGCTTGCTCCGCAAGCCCGATTACGCGACATCTCTGAGACGGTGGCCCAGTCAGTTGACGCGGGCACCCCTACGGAGCTCGTGATTTCGGGTGAGCAGCGAGACCTTCCCCCTGGGATAGAACTCGCAGGCTTTCGCATTGTCCAGGAGGCCCTCACGAATGTTCGCAAGCACGCGGGTCCCTCGGCATCGGCGACGGTCCACGTCGCCTACGGGCCCACTGCATTGGCGTTAGAGGTCATCGATGATGGCCGAGGTCCGGCGTCTTCCCTTTCGCAGACCGGTGCCGGTAACGGTTTGCTCGGTATGCGCGAACGTGTCGAGATCTATGGCGGCGGCTTCACTGCTGGCCCGCTGCCGGATGGCGGCTATTCGGTGTCGGTCACACTGCCGATCACCGACGCTGCTACCCGACCAAGCGTGCGTTCCGCCTCACCCATCGCTGAAACATCGCCATGACGATTCGAGTGGCTGTCGTCGACGATCAGGCTCTCATGCGTGATGGGTTCACGATGATCCTCGATGCGCAGGATGACATCGAGGTGATAGGCGATGCCGACAACGGCCGTAGTGGGGTCGAGTTGTGCCACCAGAAGAGTCCTGACGTGGTTCTGATGGACGTGCGAATGCCCGAGATGGACGGCATCGAGGCGACTCGATTGATCACCTCCAACCGGCACAATGAGACCAAGGTTCTGGTGCTCACCACCTTCGACGTGGACGACTACGTGTATGCGGCTGTGAGAGCTGGTGCCAGTGGTTTCCTGCTGAAAGACACGCCCGCAAGCGAGCTTGTTGGCGCGGTTCGGGTGATTGCACGCGGTGACGCGCTGCTGTCCCCGACCGTCACGAAACGACTGATCGAGGAGTTCGCCAGACAGCCCGAAGCTGACGCGGCCACAGCGACGCTCCCGGGGGATCTGACCGATCGCGAGCGCGAGGCATTGGAGTTGCTGGCTCATGGCCTCAGCAACAAAGAGATCGCTGAGGCCATGTACATCGGCGAAGCGACAGCCAAGACGCACGTAAGCCGGTTGCTCACGAAGCTTGGTGTACGCGATCGCGTGCAAGCTGTCGTGCTTGCATACGAAACCGGCGTCGTCCGACCTGGCGGCGGTGACCCAGATCCGTCGGCCGTCTGAGGGGCGTCAGCTTACGAGCTGGCACCGGGCGCACAATCGCTACGTCTCGGATTCCGCTCCCGTTGACGTCGACCCCCCCGGCCTCACGACCCCAGCCTCATAGGCGAGGACGACCGCTTGGACCCTGTCCCTTACCCCCAGCTTGGTCAACAACGCACTCACGTGGGTCTTCGCCGTGGCTTCGGCGACGTACATGGCCTCAGCGATCTCTTTGTTGCTGAGGCCACGCGCCAAGAGCTCGAGTGCCTCGTGTTCGCGATCGGTCAGATCCCCCGGGAGCGTCGCTGTGGCAGCGTCAGCTTCGGGCTGTCTGGCGAACTCAGCGATGAACCTCTTGGTGACTGACGGCGACAGAAGGGCATCGCCCATGGCAATCACTCGGACTGCCGCGATGAGCTCCTTGGCCGGCGTGTCCTTCAGCAGGAAGCCACTGGCACCAGCTCTCATCGCAGCACGGACGTAGTCGTCGAGATCAAACGTGGTGAGCACCAGAACCTTGGTGTCGTAGTCGTCGTCAGATGAGATCAGATGGGTGGCCTCGATGCCGTCCATCTCGGGCATGCGGATGTCCATCAGAACCACGTCGGGATGAGTTCGGCGACACAGCTCGACCCCACTGCGGCCGTTGTCGGCATCGCCTGTGACCTCGATGTCATCCTGCGCATCGAGGATCATCGTGAACCCATCACGCATGAGGGCCTGATCGTCGACGACAGCCACTCGAATCGTCATGTGAGCGCTCCAGTCGCCACCGCCGCGCACGCCACATCGGGTCGAATATTGGCGACGGGCAAGACAGCGCGAACCGAGTACTTCCCCCCGGGCTGAAAGCCTGCCGAGAACTCACCACCGTAGATCCTGACGCGTTCACGGATCCCGATGAGGGCGTCGCAAACACCCCCACCGGACATAGTGCGTTTCACGCTGCCTTCGTTGTCTGTTACTTCGATCAGCACGGAATCCGGGAGGTAGTCAACGTGCACCCGCGCCGATGTTCCGCTGCCGGCGTGCCCGGGCACATTGTCCAAGGCTTCCTGCACGATCCGGACTGCCGCAAGCGTTATGCCGGGTGGTAGGTCGCGCTCCTGACCTGAGACGCTCAACTGGGTGGCCATGCCCGACCTCGCCCTCTGAGCTACCACTACGGGTACATCGGAGAGAGTGGGGTGGGGAACCAGGACGGCGGCCTCATCCTCACCGTTGCCCAAGACACCTAGCATCCGTTGCATCTCGGTCAGCGACTCGCGTCCAACACCCTCGACCCGCGCCATAACTTCAACGGCTTTGTCAGGGTCGGTGTGTGCGAGGCCTTGTGCGGCCGCTGCTTGGACGGCGATCACGGTCATCCCGTGGGCCACGACGTCGTGCATGTCCCGGGCTATTCGACTCCGCTCCTCGGATATGGATCTCTGTGATGCGGAGTGGCGGTCGACGACCGACCTGACGGCCGCAAGGACAACACGACGCGCGAGGGGCAGCAGGTAGGCGATCTTGCGCGGCCTTTGATCCCGCCATCGGGCGGCATAGCTGGCTGGCACCGACAATCGGGTCATGTACCGACGGTAATACTCCTCGTCTCGACAGCCATCAGGCAACCAGGTGATAGCGCCTCCGCCGATGTGATGAGACCCACCCAACCGAACTCCCCCAGACGTTGTGGCCGTTTGGGCCTCAGAGGGGTCGCCAACCCCCAATTCGGAGGGCCACGGCCCTGACGCAACGCTCCATTCGTCGTATGCGTAATCACAAGTACGCCGGACGACCTCACCTCACTCGTTTCCTACGTTCAAGACACACAAAGACATCACGAAGGAAGCACTGCGATGACACTCATCCTGCAAGAATCTGACACCTCCACAGAATCACCGGCGGCGGCACCTACGGACAGCCCCGAAGCTCAGCCTGGCTTCCCGGTCACGCCGGTGACGCTCGGGGCGATGGCCCTCATCGGCGGCAGTGCCGCACTCGTCGGCGCCGCAGGCTGGGCGGACATCCATCCCGCGGTATTCATCGCAGCCGGCTTGGCGGTCTTCATCGGCGGGCTTGTCGCACGGCACATGATCGGCGGCGGACGCGGTCTCATCCTATTCGGGTCGCTGATGCTGGTGGCACTCTCGGTAATCGCCATAGCCGGGCCCCACTTGGACGACGGCACGGGCGATCGTAACTTTCACCCCAGAGCATTCGAAGAAGTCCAAGCTGAGTATCGGTTCGGCATCGGTGACTCGACAATCGACCTTCGAGACGTCGATTTCCCTCCGGGGATTCACTCGATAGCGGTAGAGACCGGCATCGGGCACACGCTTGTATTGCTCCCATCGAACGTCAACTACGAGATTGCCGGCGATGGCGAAATCGGCAAGGTCGACGTCTTTGGGGCGACCGAGGATGGGTTCGGTAACCACCTCGAGATCACTGAGTCGACGGCAAGCAACGCCACTGTTGTCCTCGATCTCGATATGGAGATCGGCCACGCAGAAATCCGTCGGAGCTAGCCGCGTACGAACTACGCCGCCGACATCCGATCCAGCCAGCTCATGGTCATCGCGTGATGACCGAAACCACCAGGGGAGCCACCCATGAACACGCACTCTTCAACAGAAGCCAATAGCAGGACCGCGAGATTCTTCGAGTGGGTCAACGATCACGTCAAGTGGATCACCATCGGTATCGTCATGGTGACGATCGTGGCGGTGCCGCTGGCCATGAATCGGTCCGACGAAGAACCGAGCTTCGATCCATCAGGTGAGATCTATGACACCGCTGAACTAGTCGACGAGCGGTTCGTCAGCTCATCACCAATCGAGAGCGCGCTCTTCATCGTCGAAGCCAAAGATGGTGGGGACTCACTGACTCAGGAGGTGCTCAACGAGTTCAAGCAGAACTCCGATTCTCTGCGCTCCAACCCCGACCTCAACAGCGATCTAGCAGTCCAGTTCCGATCTGAGCTGGGCGAGGAGGTCCACGGCGTCTTCTCGCTCGCTGACAAGGTCGACGAGGCGTTACCGGGCGGTCTCGAATCGGCCACTGACGCCGATGTGAAGATCGCACTTGCGGACATCCTCGGCGAGGGCGCGGTGGGCAGTCCGCTGCGAGACACACTTTCCCAGTTGGCCACTAGCCGCTCCGGGGAAGTTGACGGACAGCAGATAGTGGTTTGGGAGGCCCCCGCGTTCAGCGCCACAGTTGTACTCGATCTGACAGACCTCGGCGGACGTGACACCGAGGCCCAGGGCTTCGGCGAAATCGGTCTCGAGGGCGAGGAGTTCCTCCGCGATGTCCAGACAGAGCTGCAGGGCAATCAGGACGAGATCCGGACCCTTGGAGTCGCGATTGACGTTGGACTCACGTCTGAGGAACAACTCAACGCGTCGATGCCGTTCGTGTTGTTGGCCGTGGTCGGGATCCTCATACTCGTGGGAGCGCTATTGCGCTCGTACTGGGCTGCAGCCCTGGTCGGTGTGGGCTTGGCAATCACCATGTTGTGGTACAACGCCACCCTCACTCTGTTGGGGTTTGAGGCTGGATTACTCCTCGGCTTCATTGCGCCGGTCTCGTTGAT
>JBPCTU010000049.1:0-4677 GCA_051011515.1 Acidimicrobiales bacterium | reverse complement strand
GATCGTAGGGGTGACCGCCCACTGAGGCTGAGTCGCCCCGGAAACCCCAGCTAACCCATGTTCGACTCCGGGTCACTCCAAAGGCTGGCACCACTGTGGCCGGTCGGTTTCGGACCGCGGCAAGATCAGGCAGTCGTAGGGGAAAACCCGCGTGCGATGCACCGCGTCCAGCTGGTCTCGCGCTCGCTCACACACCTCGAGGCTGTTCCAGTAGGTACAGCCGAGGGCCTCGTACCGAAGGCACGCATCCAGCCCCGCCGCGACCAGGCCGGCGCGACTGCAGGCGACGGCCACGTCGCTCGGAGGGACGGGGAGTTCTATGGCTTGGACGGTTGGTGCCGGTGTCGATTGGCTCTCCGCCACTGGTGGCATCGGGGCCCGCAGGTTCGCGGCGCCCCCGAGCTCGACATCAGTACTGGCTTCACTCACAGCAGCGACATTGTCCTCAGTCCCAACAACAACCACGCCGATGGCGCCGATCCCGACTCCTAGGAGGCCGGCGATGAGAACCAAGGCCGGGGTGCCGAGGCGGTCCTTGCCGCGACCGTCGGCGCCGGGCGCCTGGCCGCCTCTCTGGGGTGCTGATTTAGCCGGCACAGGTTCTCAATCGTCTTCTGAATCGATATAGTAAACAGAGTTGCGAATACGCTCGGTGTGCCATCACATTCACGACCGCACGCCGCGCTGACACGGCGTCAGCCCAGCCAGGGCAACGAACCAGGCAAGGAACAAGACCATGGAACTCGTGTTCACCAGTTATCTCGACGCAGAGCCCCTTTCCGTTCGCGAACGGCTCAGCACAGCCGTTGCTCCGGCGCTCGACGCGGCCGCAGTCCGGGTTGGCGCGGAACGAGAACTGGACGTGACACACGAACTCTCCACCGGTGTCCGCGTCTGTTCCGGTGTGCGGTTGCTCGACGGCAGCGAGGTGCGCGTCGACGGCGAGGATCGGCTGGTTTCACTGGAGGTCCGGGTTCCGTGGAGTAGCGAGCGCCGCGAGGAGCGGCTGTTGGCAGCGAACGCGTTCGCTGCTGCGATGACCGCCGGACTCGGGTGTGCTCCGCTGGGCGCCGAGGCCGCTTAGCCAACCCGCGCGACCGTCGAGGCAGCGGACGCACCGGAACACCCGTTGCGGTGGGAAAGGGGGCCCGTGTCGACTCGACCGGAGAAGCCGACACTACAGACGATTGCCGATGAGCTCGGCGTCTCCCGGGCGACGGTTTCAAACGCATACAACCGACCAGATCAGCTCAGTACGGCTCTCCGCGAACGGGTTCTCGATGTCGCAGATCGGCTCGGGTACTCGGGGCCCGATGCCGCCGCGAGAATGTTGCGGACAGGGCACATGGGCGCAATCGGCCTTGTGTTCACAGAGGAGCTCGGGTTCGTATTCAGCGACCCCGACACCAGCGCGTTCATGCAAGGCGTCGCCGAGACGAGCGCGTTGTCCAGCACCGGGCTGATGTTGTTGCCGGTCCCCGGTGCGGTAGAGGCGGGAGTCGGAGCGCTCAGGACGGTGGCCGTTGACGGCTACGTGGTGTTCTCGGTCGCCGATGCGCATCCAGCCCTCGACGTGGTGGGCGGAGGCGACACGCCCTATGTCATCGTGGACGAACCCGACCTGGGAGAAGGGTTCGCCTTCGTGGGCATCAACGATCGGCTCGGCGCGCGACTTGCCGCCGATCACTTGATGCACCTCGGCCATCGGCGTGTCGGGATCCTTCTGGGCCGGGTCGGCCTGGATGGTGTTGCGGGTCGCATTGACCTCGAGGCAGCGTTGGACTCTCGGTTGCGTGTGGTTAGAGAGCGGATGGGCGGGTACCTCGCCGGGATTCGGGAGGCCGAGGCTGACGAGCCGATCGTCTGGGTCAGTGGCGCCATGGACCCCGATGCCGGGAGGCGGGGAGCGACTGCCATGTTCGAGGCTCACCCCGAGATCACCGCTGTCCTGTGCTTCAGCGATGAGCTGGCGATCGGGGCAGCCCAGGCTGCAGATCGGGTAAACCGTCGAGTACCGGACGATCTGTCCATCGTTGGGTTCGACGACGCCCCTAGAGCTCGTAGCTGGGAGCCGACGCTGACGACGGTTCGCCAGCCTCTCGTGGACAAGGGCAGGGTCGCAGCAGAGCTCCTGCTGGAACAGATCGCCGGCGGCGAGCCCCGCCGTGTCGAGTTGCCGATCGACCTGATCGTGCGCGATTCGACCTGCTCCGCACGGTGATTCGTTGACTTGTAGGGGTCCTCGCCGGTGGCCCGATCGGGTACGGTGCAGCCGCGCGCGAACGTGCCTCTAGGCAGACACGGCGCGCCGACATCTCTATAAATCGGCGAAGGGAATCACCAGAATGCGCCTCGGATACAACACCGGATACTGGAGTTCCGGGCCTCCCAAGGGGGTAGCCGAGGTAATCGCGGAATGCGATCGCCTCGGGTTCGAGCACATCTGGACTGCGGAGGCCTACGGATCCGACGCACTGACCCCACTGGCGTGGTGGGGCGCAGCTACCGAGAACGTCAAACTGGGAACAGCGATCATGCAGATGGCGGCCCGGACCCCAGCCGCAACGGCCATGGCAGCAATAACGATGGATCACCTGAGCGGTGGCCGTTTCATTCTGGGCCTCGGCGCATCCGGTCCCCAGGTCGTCGAAGGCTGGTACGGGCAGCCGTATCCAAAGCCGCTCGCGCGTACCCGCGAGTACGTGGAGATCGTCCGATCGATAGTGGCCCGCGATCGGGTGCAGTTCGAGGGTGAGTACTACAGCATGCCTCTGACGGGGGGCACGGGATTGGGTAAACCGCTCAAGTCAACAGTTCATCCACTTCGAGACCGAATCCCGATCTATCTGGCCGCGGAAGGACCTAAGAACGTCGCGCTGTCAGCCGAGATCTGCGATGGATGGCTCCCCTTGTTCTTCGCTCCCCGAGACAACAAGTTCTACCGCGACGCCCTCGAGTCAGGTTTCGCCGCTGCTGGTCGCGAGCCCTGGTCCAACTTCGAGGTGGCGTGCACCGTTTCGCTCATTCCTGGCGACGACGTCGAGGCGTGTGCCGATCTTCTCCGACCGATGATCGCCCTTTATGCCGGCGGTATGGGTGCCAAGGGCCAGAACTTCCACTACGACGTTTTCGCTCGTATGGGTTTCGAACAGGAATGTGAGCGGATTCAGGAGTTCTACCTCGCAGGCCACAAGGCCGATGCCATCGCGGCCGTCTCGACCGAGATGGTCGAGGCCATCTCGTTGATCGGCCCAGAAGCCAAGATTCGAGACGAGCTCCAGATGTGGGAAGAAACCGTGATCGACACGATGTTGATCGCGGGCCCCATCGAGGTCGTGAGGTTCGCCGCCGATCTGGTGGGCTGAGCATGGTCGCTCCGAACACTCCGGTTGTTGTCGGCGTCGGGCAATACAAACAACAGCTGAGCGATCCGACCGCAGCATTGGAGCAGTCCGACCTCATGGCCGAGGCTTTGCTTCTGGCGGGCGCTGATGGCGGCGCCCCGGCAGTGTTGGACGCGATCGAACGCCTGGTAGTGATTGGTGGGATGTGGAGCTACCCGGATCCGGGCCGTCTCGTAGCCGATCGCGTCGGAGCTTCGTCGGCTCGCTCGTACCTAACTGCGATGGGCGGTGACATGCCTCAAGTCTGTGTTGCGGACGCCGCCGAGAGAATCGGTGCAGGGGAGTGTGATGTCGTCGCAATAGTCGGAGGCGAAGCCGTTTACAGCAAGAACAAGCTCCGAGCGCTCGGTAAGACGTTGCCCAGAAGCGGTCAGGACATGCAACCCGCAGAGTTCTTCGGCGAGAACGTCACGATGTCCTCGGACCACGAAGAAAGAATGGGGTTCGGGACACCTACTGCCGTGTACCCGTTGTTCGAGTCCGCTGTTCGCGCTCACGCAGCCCGCCCGGTGGGCAACCATCGACGGTATCTGGGTGAGCTCTGGTCGGACTTCAACCGGGTTGCCACCATGAACCCGCACGCGTGGGTGCGCACCCCGATGTCGGCCGAGGAGATCGTCACACCCTCACCGTCGAACCGCATGGTGGGATTGCCCTACACGAAGGCGATGAACGCGAACTCCTTCGTCGACTTCGGTGGCGCCATCCTGCTGTGTTCGGCCGAACGGGCCGACAGCCTGGGTGTCCCCCGAGACCGCTGGGTGTTCCTGCACGGCGCTGCCAAGGGCCACGCGTCCTACCTGTTCTCGGAGCGCGAGAACTACTTCAGCTCGCCAGCGATTCGCCGCACCGGCGAATTGGCGCTCGAGCTCTCTGAAACCGACATCGACGACGTGGCGCACATGGATCTGTACAGCTGCTTCCCATCCGTGGTCCAGATCTCCATGGCCGAGCTGGGCATCGAACAGGGTCGTCGAGTGACTACGACAGGTGGGCTGCCGTTCTTCGGTGGCCCGATGAACAGTTACGTCATCCATGCGATCGCCAGCACCGTCGACGCTCTTCGCGCTGACGAGGGGTCGTACGGTTTTGTACATGCGAATGGTGGTTATGCCACCAAGCACGCATGTGCGGTGTATTCGACCAGCCCTCCCGACACGCCGTTTCGGTTTGGTGACGCACAGGAGCTCATCGACCGGTACCCGACGAGAGCCGTCGACGAGCTGCCATCGGGGCCCGCCGTCACAGAGACACTCACCGTGCTCCACGATCG
>JBPCTU010000048.1:0-3481 GCA_051011515.1 Acidimicrobiales bacterium | reverse complement strand
CCCCAGATCTGGGTGGAGGTTCACTTCTGGACCCGTCCGAGTATCGAGGCCGAGGTCGCCGGCCGAGACCAGGTCGGACGAGCGTTAACCGCCCTTTTCCAGGCCGGCACTGCGCCCGGTGACGAATCGTCGATCGTGCAGCTGGTCAACCAGCCCAGGTAGCCGATCTCCAAGCCCGAGGCTCCCTTCGTGGTGCAGCGGATCCCACGATGGTTGGCAGGCTGCGCCCGCTGGGACAGGGTCGAGTGGTCAGTCGGACCAGCGATCTCGACGTAGTGGCTGGGGTGAGAGGTCCCAGGCGTAAGAACTGTGCTCCCCGCTCGCAACAGCAGCTCGTGGTGAGAGACCGCTGCCACACGAGACGAGGCGGAAGCCGGTCAGCTCAGCCCTCGCCCAACCAAACCTGTCCGCCACCGCGTCCGAACGTCGTCAACGCCCCTGAGGGGTCATCTTGGAGGCCTCGGCATCGTTGCGCCGTGGCCGCGTAATGTGGATAACAGCGATGAACCGGGGGGTTCTCGTGCAGTTGCAGAAGCTGGGGCTTTGGAGACTGAGATCTACTCTGAGCTGGTGTTATGTCCGTGTCATGTCTCCGATGGTGGAGTCGACAGCGTCACCTAGACCGAGAAGAGACGAGGTCGAGACATGACGAGACGCACGACGCAGCGCCGGACGCCCAGGTTGGTTCTTTTGGGTTCGGATTGGTGGCGTTGTCTGGCGCTAGTCTGGCAGGAATGTCGTTGGATGCTGCGGCTTGCCCTTCTGGTCACGACACCGAAACCCTTGGGTCCTGGCAGGACGGGTCGCGCTGGGTAGGGCGAGATCGGTTGAATCAGCGCCCCATTGGCCCGCGCGAGTGGGGCGATGTGGCCGATGCCGCAGCATCCGCTCACCATGGTCGCGCCGGGCTCACGCCTAGCCGGCTCGATTGCTGCCTACTCCGACGGTCCGCTACACCGCGTCCTGCTCGGCCTTGAAGTACTTGACCGTTGAGATCGCGAGGTAGGCGGTGATTCGGCCGACCTCTCTTCAGCCACCGAACGCGATGGCCGGATGATCCGAGACCGTGAGCGCGAGCCATTCCGGGTAGCCCATCGTCCGACCGGTGCAGGGCCCGAAGGGCTCCGGGCATGGGGTACCGGCCATCAACGCGTGCCATGACGCGAGCAGCGCCTCCTGTCGGGTCGCGGGCGGGCCGAACGCTGCGAATACGAACGTCCACGTCCGGGCGGCGCCGACGGTGACCTCTGCGACCTCGATGTCGCAGCCGGCACCGGTCGCGTGTGGGTCCGACGAGAAGGCGATCTCGGCTCCGCGCATCGAGAACCGTCGTTTGACAACCGACTTGTGGACGTCGACCCACCGCCCATCAGGAAGGTCGCCGAGGAGACCGTCGGCCGGGCTCCACTTCCGCCACACCTCGAGTGAACCGGTGAGACCCTCGCCGAACTCGAACTGTACGTCGAGCGACTGGCGGACTTTGAGTTCCAAGGTCTCCCTGAAGCGGCGTTTTACCCCGGTGTCGCGACGGCCGTCGACCAAGTAGGTGTCGCACCGCTCCTCGGGAACCCCGGTCGAGCCGGTGAACCAACTGACGATGTCGGCATGGAGCGGCCCGGGCACGAACCACCGCACTTCAGAGGTGTCGATGACCGAGAGAGCGTCGGGTCGCTGCGGTTGCGCACGTTCCTCAACCTGTGGGTCCGGAACGAGCACCGGAGCAAACTCAGCGACTGCCACGACCAACTCCCAACGGTGAACAGCGCCCAGCGTCTTCGCGACATTCCGAGCGACCTGAACTCACGATTCTCCACCAACGGCGCCCTGCGCGCCAGGGGCAAAGGTCCGCGCAGGCCAATGCGGGCGCACACCTACGATCACATTAACCACCCGGTGTGCTTTGACATCGAGCGGTGCGCGGCTCGCCATTGCTTGTCGTGGGTGCGGGCCTCGACGACTGCTTGCTGCGCTAGTTGGCCGGCAGCGAACGCAGCGGGCCCGTCCAACCGCTCGACAACCTCCGTCAACCACGCGCCGGCCAGCGCGGCGTCGTTCAACTCGCCCAGTGCGTCCTGGATCTGCGCCGCGTCCTCGGCAAGCTTCCTCGCCTGCTTGCCGACAGCCGGCGCCACGGCTTCGGTGGCATAGCGCACTCGCTTGGCCAAGATCCGAACCGCATGGAGCTCCGCGTCGGTGGGATGACGACCGAGACCGCTGATCGCGCGATCGAGTCGCTTCCAACGCTTACGGACGAGCTTTGGCATGACCTCGCTGGCGGCGTGGTCCGCCCGGGGCACCGTAGCCGGATCCGCCGCCGCGGCCACGAGATGATCGAACAACACCATCGCCCGTTTATCGCGCAAATGCCGGATGAGGCGACGGCGAGCCCGGCGACGCTTGAGCTGGACCTGATGCAGCACGTGGTGGGCAGCATCGTGGTCGATCTCAGGGTGGCGGCCGATGACGTCGCGGAGCTTCGCTCCGACGATGTCGGCGTCGCGGACCTCTCCCAGTTCATCGATGAGCCACCCCAACTCGGCCCTCAGTCCCGTGGACCACGCGGGGTTGAGCAGTGGTTCGAACGTTTTGAGGTCCGATCGCATCCGACGCGAGGCCACGCGGGCCTGGTGCAAGCCCTCGGGGTCGGTCCCCAGTCTCGCTGCCGGGAGCTGGAGCAGCAGCCGGGCCACCGATGACGCGAACGCCGACTGGATCACCTGCCGTGCCGTCGGCTTGGACGGCAAACGTTTGACCTCGACATCGGGGGGCTGCGTCGCGGCCGGGCCGAGTACTCTTGCCACCTTGGGGATCGGCCGCTCGGCGGAACGTTTCGAGGCTGTCAGCCGCTCGAGGACCTCATCCAACAGTTGGCCGTCGATGTCGGGCGCAAGTTCGACCTCGATCTCGCGGAACGTCACGACCTCGCCGCCGGGCGTGGTGCCGCAGACGTCGTCGTCGGCCAACTCGGCCACCACAGCGCCATCGTCGGTCAGCCACCGGCGAGCCAGCCGTAGTGTCCGAACTCGTGCGACCTCTTCGACCGCGATGCCTCGCGTCAGCGACGACACGAGGGCCACGGCCCTCACCGGAGGAACATCTGGATCGCCAGCGACGGCAACTTCTTCGCGATCCAGGGCGATGCCCTTCGACGGTGCGGGGATCTTGACCGTCCAACCCGCGCTGTTGCGGTGACGCAGGGTGCATCCCCACCGAGCGAGACGCAGGTCGGCCGTGTCGTAATAGGTGTCATCGTTCACCGGCTCCTCGGCCTCGCCGAGGGTGGCGCCCACAATGGCGTCATGCAGGTCCGGTAACTCGAACGAGTCGGGCACGAGCATCTTCACTTCACGTTCACGCATCGATCCTCCTGGTGTGCCCCTGAGCCCGGGCGCTCGACGATGAGGCCGTTGTCGTGAGTCGACTTCGTGTCTCTGGCGACGAGGAGATGGTGCTCGTCGATGACGACCATTCCCTCCGGCTT
>JBPCTU010000047.1:0-22080 GCA_051011515.1 Acidimicrobiales bacterium | reverse complement strand
CGTTGGCACCGCTTGCACACGTTCTCTACACACGGGTCATGAAGTACGACGCTTCAGCGCCCGATTGGCCCGATCGCGATCGTTTCGTGCTGAGTGCAGGCCACGCATCGATCCTCCAGTACGCGTTGTTGCACTTGGCCGGGTTCGGGTTGACGTTGGATGACTTGAAAGCCTTCAGGCAGTGGGGTTCCGCGACACCTGGCCATCCTGAGGTTGGCCACACCGCCGGCGTGGAGGTAACGACGGGGCCGTTGGGGCAAGGTATTGCCAATGCAGCCGGCATGGCTCTGACCGAACGTTGGCTGAGGGCCCGCTACGGCACCGAGGTTTGCGACCACCACGTGTTCGCCGTTTGCGGAGACGGAGACCTTGCTGAAGGTGTCAGCCACGAAGCAGCCTCGTTGGCTGGGCACCAGAAGCTCGGCCGGCTCATCTACCTCTACGACGACAACCACGTGTCGATCGACGGCCCAACCGAACTCTCGTTGAGCGACGATGCAGCGAAGCGTTTCGCTGCCTACGGCTGGCATGTCACCGATCTTGGCGAGGCTGCCGAGGATTGCGACGCCATCGAGGGGGCTCTCCGCGAGGCAATGGAGGTCGAGGATGCGCCTTCTCTCATCGTTCTGCGGAGCCACATCGCGTTCCCGTCACCAGATCAGACCGATGACCCCCACGCCCATGGGTACTCACTCCTCGATGACGAGATCGCCGCTACCAAAACGGTGATGGGATTGCCCGCCGACGAGACGTTCTTCATCCCAGACGAGGTCCTGGACTGGTATCGGGATGCGGGCATGAGAGGGCACAGTTCCCGCCTGGCTTGGGAAGACCGTCTCGCCGGCTACAGCGACGACCGTGAGGGGCTCGAGGCGTGTCTCGGAGCCCGCGGTTTCGCCGGCTGGGCCAGCAAGCTGCCCCACGGGACGGTCGGCGAAAGTGTTGCGACTCGCAAGGCCAGCGCATCGTGTCTGAACTCGGTGATCGACGTGGTCCCGGGTTTGATCGCAGGTGCGGCTGACCTCACTGGAAACACGGGAACCGAACTCAAGGGGGCAACTGCGTTGTCACCTGCGGAACCGGGTGGGCGGCAGATGTACTACGGCGTCCGCGAACATGCCATGGGGGCGATCATGAACGGCATGGCCCTTCATGGCGGAGTGATCCCCGTTGGCGGGACCTTCCTCGTCTTCAGCGACTACATGCGGGCGGCGGTGCGGCTCGCAGCTCTGAGCCGCGCCAAGGTCATCTATTCGTGGACTCACGACTCGGTCGGCGTCGGTGAAGACGGCCCCACCCACCAGCCGATCGAACAGTTGATGGCCCTGAGGACGATTCCCGGGCTGCGAGTGATTCGTCCTGCAGACGCGAACGAAACTGCCGCCGCATGGCGAGTCGCCATCGACAACGATGGCCCAACGGCATTGATCCTGACGCGACAGAACGTGCCAGTCCTCGAAGGAACCCGTGACGCTCCAATCGATCGCGGGGCTTACCCGGTGTCTGACGTCCCGAATCCAGAGCTGGTTTTGATAGGCACCGGCTCAGAAGTGTCGGTTTGCCTCGAAGCAGCAGCCGAGTTGAGCTTGGATGGGCTCCAGGTGAGGGTCGTGTCGATGCCGAGTTGGGATCTCTACGAGGCTCAGGACAGCGAATACAAGAAGTCCGTCCTGCCCGATGGGGTGCCGGCACTTTCGGTGGAGGCAGGCGTGACACTTGGCTGGGCGGCGTACGCCGATGAGTCAGTTGGCATCGACCGGTTCGGAGCATCTGCCCCCGGCGATGTTGTTATGAATGAACTTGGCATCAACCCGAGACATGTAGTGGATCGGGCGAAAGGACTGTTGTGAGCCGATTGCACGAACTCTTCGAGGATCAAGGGCAGAGCCCGTGGCTGGACAACCTCCGTCGCGGGTGGATCACCTCCGGCGAGCTGGCTGCCTGGGTCGAGCGAGGGGTACGTGGTCTGACCTCCAACCCGTCGATCTTCGAGAAGGCGATAGGTGGATCGGCTGACTACGACGACCAATTCTCGGGCCTGGTCGCCGAGGGAGCCAGCGTCGAAGAGTCCTACTGGGAGTTGGTCACCACTGACATCCAGTCCGCTCTAAGGATCCTCCGGCCGGTCTATGACTCGAGCGATGGTCTCGACGGGTATGTCTCCGTTGAGGTCGATCCGGGCCTCGCCCGCGACACGGCGGGAACTGCCGAGGCTGCCAGGCAACTACATGCAGCCATCGATGAGCCGAACCTCTACGTCAAGATCCCGGGCACCTCAGAGGGTTTGCCGGCGATCCAGCAGATGATCGGTGAAGGTCGCAGCATAAATGTGACCCTCCTCTTCTCTCTCGAGCGATACGACCAGGTCATGGACGCCTATATCAGCGGCCTCGAGGCCGCCGATGGTGATCTTTCGCGGATCTCGTCGGTCGCCTCGTTCTTCATCTCTAGGACCGAGTCTGCAGTCGATGCACGTCTCGACGCCATCGGTTCACCCGAAGCACTTGCTCTGAAGGGCCGCGCGGCGGTGGCCCAGGGCCAGCTCGCCTACAAACTGTTCCAGGAGCGATTCTCGGGACCACGCTGGGATGCACTCCTCGAGCGAGGTGCCCGGCCGCAGAGGCCGCTGTGGGCGTCCACCTCCACGAAGAACCCCGAATACCCCGACACCATGTACGTTGACTCCCTGATCGGTCCCGACACCGTCAACACCCTCCCGGACGCCACGCTCGAGGCTTTCCTGGACCACGGAACGGTGGCTCGCACCGTTGACGCCGATTTCGATGGAGCGACAGCCACCCTCGAAGCGGTCGAGCTCGCGGGGGTGGACCTGGAAGACGTGGCGACCACCCTGGAGACCGAAGGGGTGGCCTCGTTCGAGAAGTCCTTCGATGACCTGCTAGCCACGCTCGAAGCCAAAGCCTCCACCCTTGGTTGACCCTACGTTCTAGTCGGTTGCAGATCGAAACCTACTCGGCTACGGTCTAGCCCCGATGAGCGCCGCGCCCTCGCCGACAACCGATACATGCAGCATCGCGGCGACCCTTGAAGTAATCGGCGACCGTTGGACGATGCTCATCCTGCGAGACGTCTTCCGGGGCGTGCGGCGATTCGGGCAGCTGCAATCCGACCTCGGTATTGCCAAGAACATCCTGAGCGATCGACTCCAACGACTGGTGGACCACGGCGTCCTCGAGCCAGTCCCCTATCAGGATCGTCCTGTGCGGAACGAGTACCGTCTCACCGCCAAAGGCGCAGATCTGTCCCCCGCGCTCGTCGCGATCATGCACTGGGGTGACCGTTGGTACGCCGATGAGCCGCCAACGGTCCTGGTGCACGACGACTGCGGCACTCCACTCGAGAACATCACCAGGTGCCCTGAATGCGGCGAGGACATCGCTCCCACGCAAATCGCCAGTAGGCCGGGCCGGGGAGGAAACTGACTTCAATGACCATCGACGAGTTGATGGCGCGAGCTCGCACCATCCGCGACGAAACCCATGGAACGCGGGTCACCTACTCGCCGAAGGTCTTCATTCCGCTCACCATGTTGTGCCAGGACAAGTGTGGTTATTGCACCTTTGCTCAGCCTCCGGCTCGGCTTGAGGCGCCCTACCTGTCCGTCGACGACGTGCTGGCAATCGCGCGATCCGGCGCAGCGGTTGGATGCCACGAAGCCCTCTTCACGCTCGGAGAGCGTCCCGAACTCCGCTACCCGGCTGCTGCGAGCTGGCTCACAGAACACGGCTTCGAGTCGACACTCGATTATCTGGGCCACGTCGCGAGAATTGTCCTCGACGAGACCGGCTTGCTCCCCCACGCGAATGCCGGAGCGCTGTACGCCGACGAACTCGAAACCCTACGGAAGGTCAGCCCCTCCCAAGGCATGATGCTCGAGTCGCTCAATCCAGAGCTGGAGTGTCACCGCGGTTCGCCGGACAAGACGCCTGAGCGCCGACTGGCGACGCTCGAGGCTGCCGGACGGCTCGCGATCCCGTTCACAACCGGCATTCTGGTGGGAATAGGTGAGACTCGGTCCGACCGAGTGGCGGCGTTGGAGGCGATCGCGGATTCACACGTCCAGCATGGCCACATTCAAGAGGTCATCGTCCAGAACTTTCTGCCCAAGGCCGGAACAGGGATGCACCGACACCCGCCGTGTCCCGACTCAGACTTCCTCGAGGCCATTGCATTGGCACGAACGATCCTGCCGCCGGAGGTGCACCTTCAGGCGCCGCCGAATCTGTCAGATGACTTCGGCGTGCTCCTTGATGCGGGCATAGACGACTGGGGCGGGGTCAGCCCCGTCACAGCGGACCATGTCAATCCCGAGCGGCCATGGCCGGCCCTCGAACGGTTGGCCGACGCAACCGAGGCAAAGGGGTTCAGCCTTGCTCCGAGACTGACCATCTACCCCGAGTTCGTCCAATCTCCTGACGTCTGGATCGACGACGACCTCACGTTCGCCTTGATGGACCGCGCCGACGCAGAGGGTCTCGGGCGCGACGATCCGGGGGCCGTGTTCCCGGAGCGGGTCGAGTTCGTCAAACTCGCCGACGAGGGTGCCGATGTCGAGATCGTCGGCGAACGGTCGACGCAGTGGTACTCGGGTTCGCAGGACCTGCCTCCGACCCTCCTGCCGGCTCACTCGAGTGCGGGCGGCCGCATCGGCGAAATCCTCAGCGGCGTCACACTGGGAGAAGAGGTCGGACTGGAGGAGATCGTCGATCTGTTCGCGGCCCGAGGGCGCGAGGTCGCCGCTGTCGCCGGCGTGGCCGATGACATTCGCCGCGGCGTGTCGGGTGATGCCGTCAGCTACGTCGTCAACCGCAACATCAACTACACGAACGTCTGCACCTTCAAGTGCAAGTTCTGCGGCTTCTCGAAGGGTCCGCTGTCGCTGAATCTGCGAGGCAAGCCCTACTTGTTGACACTCGAGGACATCGCCGCCCGCTCGGCCGAAGCTTGGTCCCTGGGCGCCACCGAAGTATGCCTACAGGGCGGTATCCACCCGGATTTCGACGGTGAGTACTACCTCGACGTGGCCCGGGCTGTGAAGGAGGCGGCCCCGGATATTCACGTCCACGGGTTTACCGCCCTCGAAGTCACCGAAGGCGCAAAACGACTGGAGGAACCACTCGAGTCGTACCTCACTCGGGCTCGCGAGGCCGGGTTGCGGTCGCTACCCGGAACTGCCGCGGAGATTCTCGACGATGAGATCCGCGACATTCTCTGCCCGGACAAGATCACAACCGATGAGTGGCTCGAGGCTCATCGCGTGGCCCATCGAGTAGGCCTCCGGTCGAACGTGACCATCATGTTCGGAGCGGTCGAGAGTCCACTGCACTGGGCCCGACACATCGTACGGACCCGCAACCTCCAAAAAGAGACCGGCGGGTTCACAGAGTTCGTCGGCTTGCCATTCGTCCACATGGCGGCGCCTATCTACCTCCGCAAGATGGCGCGCCGGGGCCCAACGTTCCGGGAGACGTTGTTGATGCACGCCATCGCTCGGATCTCTTACCGGGGGCTCATCGACAACATTCAAGCGTCCTGGGTGAAGATTGGTCTGGATGGCTCTTCTCAACTGCTGCAGGCCGGGGTGAATGACCTCGGTGGCACGCTCATGAACGAGAACATCTCCCGCGCTGCGGGCGCGAGCCACGGTCAAGAAATCGGACCCGACGAGTTCGCTGCAGTTTGCGGCCCACTCGGTAGGCCGGTCGTACAACGAGACACGTTGTACACCCACTTCGAGGAGCCAGTCCTGGCAAGTGGGACGAAGCGCCGCATTCCGGTGAGCGCCGAATAGTCACCGAGCAGTGTCAAACTTGGAAGATGCGCAGCTACAGAACGGGCGATGACCTCGTAGACGCCGCGATCGACGATGTTGTCGCCACGTTGTCGCGTCCTGACGATGGCCACTTGTTGGCCGAGATGTTCACGTCTGCCTACCGGATGGGGTCCGAGGGACTCGACCGGGGTGAACTGAAACTGGTCAACTCGGCACTCAAAGAGATCCGATACGCGTTCGGCTTGTTCGAGCCTTATGCCGGTGTCCCCAAGGTCTCCATATTCGGATCCGCTCGCACTCAACCTCACGAGGCCGCATATGAGTGTGCCCGAGATCTCGGCGCGGCGATGGTCGAGAACAACTGGATGGTGATGACGGGGGCCGGGCCGGGCATCATGCAGGCAGGCATCGAAGGTGCCGGTGCCGAAAACAGTTTCGGTATCAACATCGTCCTTCCGTTCGAGGCTGAGGCGGCGCCCGTGATCGCCGGCGATCCGAAACTCATCAACTTCCGCTACTTCTTCACGCGCAAGCTGACGTTCATGAAGGAATCGCACGCTTTCGCGCTGCTACCGGGTGGGTTCGGCACGATGGACGAGTCGTTCGAGTTGCTGACGCTCATGCAGACCGGCAAACAACCGCTCGCTCCCGTCGTCTTGTTGGATCCTCCGGGCGGCACCTACTGGGACACGTGGCGCGACTTCGTCGAACGCGAACTCCTCGACAACGGTCTGATCTCTGCCGCTGACCTTGCGCTGGTGACCCTGACCGACTCGGTGGAGCGTGCAGTCGACGAGATATGCGGGTTCTACCGCCGCTACCACTCCATGCGTTACGTCGGGAAACGACTGATCCTTCGGCTGTCGACCGATATCGATGATTCCGATCTGCGAGAGCTGAACAACGAGTTCGGCGACATCGTCGTCGGGGGTGGGATCGAAAGGACCGAGACCACGGAGGCCGAGATAGAAGATCTCGACTACGTCGACCTCCCGCGCTTGGCCATGCACTTCAACCGAGCCAACTTCAGCCGGCTCCGGGTTCTGATCGATCGTTTGAACCAGCTGTGAGCGATGCGATCGGCGCCAACCGGGATGTCCCATGCCGCGGCCGCAGACCTGGGACCCGATAGGTTTCGACAGTTGTGATCGCACATCCTGACGCAGCCGATTCCCATGAGTGGGTTTCCTTCGAACACGACGGCGAGACCTGGATGTTCGACGTCACCTTCCTCGTCAGCAACTGGTCATGTATCTGGAACGAGGGATGTCTCGGCGTCGCATCCGAACCAGACCCAGAGGCTGGAGAGGGGTGTTGCTCCTTCGGTGCTCACTTCAGCGACGACAACGACCGGCATCGTGTGCAGGATGCCGCGGCGAGGCTGAGTGCGGGCCAGTGGCAGAATCACCAGGCGCCGGACGTCTTCAAACAAGGTGAAGATGGGAGTTGGCGCACGGTTCTCGTCGACGGGGCATGTGTGTTCCTGAACCGACCTGGATTCGATGGTGGCCACGGGTGTGCGCTTCACCGGGGTGCCGAAGAAGCGGGAGAGTCCCACCTGACATGGAAACCCGAGGTGTGTTGGCAGCTCCCGCTCCGTCTCGAATACCACGAGGACGAGAATGGGCACACTGTGGCCACACTCCGTCAGTGGCGTCGCCACGACTGGGGTTCTGGCGGAGATGACTTCCACTGGTGGTGCACCGAAGATGACCTGGCGTTCGTCGAGAACACCCCGGTGTATCAACGCCTACGAGAAGAATTGGTAGCGATGGCCGGCGAAGCGGTCACCACTAGGTTGAACGAGTATCTCGACCGTAGAGGTGTCGAGGTATTCCTTCCTCACCCCGCCTCGAGGCGGGCATCGCAGACATGAGCGGAGCACGGGAGGTCTTCAGCGACGGGTCCGTCAGACTCTCGCGCACCATCCTCGCCTCAGTGGTGGTCGGCATACTGGTCGGCGTCCTGGTGGCGGCGTTTGACTACGTGACGCTGGAACTTGTCCTCGAAGAGGTCCTGCACCAGCCCGTCTGGGTGCAAGCCATCGCTCCCTTCATCGGACTCTCCGTCGCAGCACTGATACTCCGATACCTCGGCAACAGGGCTAGTCCGGCGACCTCGGATGAATACGTTCGGGCTTACCACGAGCGCACGCCCGATCTGCCGCTGCGCGAGCTCCCCGCCAAGTTGTTGGCCGGTGTCGCGACGATCGGCTCGGGCGGCTCGGTTGGCCTCGAGGGTCCGTCAATCTACGCGGGCGCAACCATCGGGCAGAACATCCAAGACCTCTTCGGCCGGTTCTTCCGACGCGACGAGGCCAAGATCTTGCTGACAGCTGGCGCGGCGTGTGGCGTGGCCGCGATCTTCAAGACCCCCGCCACCGGCGTGATGTTCGCGCTCGAGGCGCCGTATCGAGACGACGTCGCACGCAGAGCATTACTCCCGGCTTTGTTGGCCAGCGCAGCCGGGTTCTTGGTTTTTGCTGCAATCATCGGTACCGATCCGGTGTTTCCACGACTCGGCCGCACCGACCAACAAGTTGATGTCGCCGACCTCCTGGGCGGGGCAATCATCGGCCTGGTCGCAGGTATGGCGGCCAGGGGATACGCATCGCTCGTGCGCAGGGCCAAACACATGGCCCAGGAGTTGCCACTTCCTCACCGTCTGCTCGGTGCCGGCCTGATCCTGGCCGGCTTCATCGTTGCGGCAAATGCAGTCTTCGATGACTCTGTGACATCGGGGCCCGGGTTCGAAGCCGTCACCTGGTTGTTGGAAGAAGACAGGAGTCTGGCGCTGATCGCCGCGCTCTTCGCGTTCCAAATAGGCGCCACACTCACGACCATCGCTGGGGGCGGAGTCGGAGGATTGTTCATCCCACTCGCAGTGCAGGGCATCATCATGGGCTCGTTCATCGGCGAGCTCTTGGGTGAGGAACAGACCTCCCTCTACCCCACCGTGGGCCTGGCAGCCTTCCTCGGTGCGGGTTATCGAGCGCCCATTACTGCGGTCATGTTCGTGGCCGAATCCACAGGCGCTTCGCCGTACGTGGTTCCGGCGTTGGTTGCAGCCGCCATGTCACAACTCGTCGCGGGCGAGAGTTCGGTCGCGGCCTACCAACGCTCCGAACGGCTGGGGCACCTCGAAGGTCGATTCCAACTCCCGATCGCCTCGGCGCTCGAAACCGACGTTTTCACCGTTCCCTCCGATGCAACCGCGGCCGAGTTCGTGTACGTGCACGTTTTGGGCCGGCGCGAACGAACCGTGACGGTGGTCGACAACGGGGTTTATGTCGGGGTGTGCGATCTCGACCACCTCAAGGACATCGATCGCGATGCCTGGGAAGACATCACAGTCGGTGAGGTAATGGCAACCGATCTGCCAACCGGACGCGCCTCGTGGACATTCCGCGACGCCGTGGCAGCGATGGATTCGGCCGATATCGAAATCCTGCCGGTCACCGACAGCGATGGCACCTTTGTCGGGGTCGTGCGCGCCGAGGACATCCTGAAACTGGGCGAGATCCTGGACGAAACCGGGTCCTAGGGACGGCGAAGGACTTCTTCCCGGGCCAAGTAGACGTCGGTGTGGGCTCGCCAAGGCGTCAGGCGGGAAACGTGTCCTCGTCGGTGGGTTCACCAGCGCGGTCTGAATTCAGGCACCAAGACTTGTGATCCTGGCCGGGTAGCGCCTCACACTCCTCGCAGGGCTGTTCGTTCTCGCCGAACAGATCCTCCAAGCCGTCGTTCGTGTGTTTGAGCGCCCGGGCTTCGATGTAGCGCCGGTGTCGTCCCTTTTTCACGGGTCGGCTCCGAGGGTCAGGGGAATGCTGAGTGGAATCGGTCGATTGGC
This sequence comes from Acidimicrobiales bacterium, assembly GCA_051011515.1. Taxonomy (GTDB): domain Bacteria; phylum Actinomycetota; class Acidimicrobiia; order Acidimicrobiales; family UBA8592; genus JBPCTU01. The sequence continues at coordinate 12,437 of JBPCTU010000047.1, read as the reverse complement.
CGAACAGGCGAACCCTGGCCTCCGTCCTCGTTGAACCTTACCGCGTCGGGTACCCGATCGCACGGCTTAGCGGTCCTCGAGAACCAGTCTTCCGTCGTCGAACGCGAGCGCTGCCTGGCCCTCGACCAGGCGCCCTATCGGCTCTCCGACATGTTCGGCTCGCCAGCCGCTGGCCAGCCGAGCGTCTTGGTCGCGGCGTAGCAGCGCCTCAATGTCTGCTCGAGTACCCAGGAGTGCCGGGTCGATTTCGATGTCCTGAGCGTGTTGTGTGAGCCATGCCGACACGAGCGTCACCGCAGGCCGCAGTTGCTCCATCAACGCGCGGTTGGATGGTCGGCGTGGGAGTTCTACATCGCGCCCGAGCCCCACGTTGACCACCTCCATGAGTTCGTCGGCTTGGGATCCACGAACGTGGCGATCGTCGATGCCCCTGACCTTTCTCAGGTCATCGAGCTGCCTCGGCGGGCGTTGAGCAATACCAACCACGCCGAGGTCCGGCAGGACGAACCTCGGCGGTTGATCGATCTCGCGCGCTCTCAGCTCGCGCCACTCGGCCACGGCCTGAGCGACCCCTCTGCTCCGTTTTCCGAGGTGACGGGTTTCCTTGATCCTGAGCCACGCGGTTTCGGGGTCTCGTTGGTCTCGGCCGCGAGCGAGCAACGCCAAGCACTCGTCTTCCGCCCACTGCAGCCGTCCTCGCGACGCGAGGTCGGTTTCCAACAATCTGTGTATGTCGAGAAGGTGGCGCACATCGGAGGCCGCGTAATCGAGTTGTTCGGGGCTCAGGGGCCGACGTAACCAATCGGTCAGGCGGTCGCCCTTGGGTATTCGCACACCCAACAACTTGTCGTGCAACGACGCCAGCGAGGGGCTGCGCATACCGGTGAACCCTGCAGCGATCTGGGTGTCGAACAGCCGGGTGGGCAAGGTCTCACAAGACCGCATGAGAACTTCCAGGTCTTGGCTTGATGCGTGCATCACCGCAAGGCCTGGACCTTGCAACACCGCGGCGAAGGGCTCGAGCGACACTGTCAGTGGGTCCACCAGGGCCATGGATGCGCCCCAGTTGATCTGCACCAAGGCCACCTTCGGGTAGTAGGTGCGCTCCCGGTGAAACTCAGTGTCAACCGCGTAGATCGGCTGATCGCAGATCTCTGGGATTATCTCGATGAAGCGGGCGGTGTCCTCGATGAGCTCTACGGCATCGGTGTCGGCTCGGGGCGGCACAGTTCGTTCCGAGCTCAAGACGGGCCCGACTCGGTTTCTTTGCCCCGGGCAATCCAGGCCTTGGTGCCGCCCGCCACATTGACGGCCTCGAAACCGTTGGCGATGAGAAATGTGGCCGCATTGAACGACCTTCCACCGCTGGCGCAGACGAGGTAGACCGGTCGGTTGGAGTCGAAGAAATCCAGGGTGTCGGGAACTGTCATGAGTGGGACCAGGCGCGCGCCAGGGACTCGGCCCTGTTCGAACTCGTCCGGCTCTCGGACATCGACGAGCTGGAGGGTGGCGGGGCCGAGAGCGTCGAGCTCATCGACATCGATTTCTGGAACCGCCACCATGTCCTCCTTGACGAACCCGATGTTACTGCTTCGAGCCGTCCGCCGACCGCGAGAGGTCTGCAGGTGTGTCGGCATCGCGGAACCAGCATGGATCTCCATCGAGGAGATCGACCACTTCAAGCCTGGCCAACGCGTCGGTAACGGCACGGGCGCCAGACTCGAACGCAGCTTCGACAACCGGTAGGCACTCGCGCCTCCACGCGGCATGCAACGTCTGGCGCCGGCCCTCAACTACCGGAACAACGACGTCAGCGGTGCCGAGCGCGCCGACCACAGCGGTTATCGCCGGCCCGGCGGTCTCGGTGTGGTCACAGGCGAGCACGACCACCACTTGGGTTTCAGCCTTTCGTAACGCCGTGATGATGCCACCAAGCGGTCCTTCACCCGGATAGTCGTCGGGGACCCAACGGACGCCGATGCCGCTCAACGCCTCGCGGTTCCCCCCTACAACGAAGATCTCGTCCGCTCCGGCCGACTGGATCGCGTCCAACGAAACCTGCACCAGCGGCCGACCCTTGAAGTCGATCAGCGCCTTGTCTTCGCCCATTCGCGAGCTGCGCCCGCCGGCAAGTACAACTCCGGAAAACGCTCTGGGCTCAACCGCCATAGTTCATTCGGGTGTCTTCCATACGCAACACCTCGGTGTCTTCGTCGGCTTGGAAGTTGCAGTCGACCACTTCGCCTACAAAGAAGGTGTGGCCGCCCGCGTCGACGCGCTGGCGGACTTCGCACTCCAGGTATGCCGGCGCCTGGACAAGAATCGGCACTCCGGTGGTGCTGCCGTCTCGGAAGGGAAAGCCGTTCAAGGTCATCGCGTCCAAGTCCACTTCGACCGGCTTGGTGAACTTCCGCACGATTGCGCGGTCGTCTCGGGCCACCGTGCAGATACTGAAGGCGGCGCCTGCATCAATCAGTTCATGGGTGAAGGCTGTCTTCTCGACACCGATTCCCACCAACTTCGGGTCAAAGCTCATCTGGGTCGCCCAATTGAGTGTCATCGCGTTGCGCCGCTCGCCGTCTCGGCTGCCCACCACGTACAACCCGTACGGAAGTGACCACAACACCCGCCGCCTCAACTTGTCGTAGTCGGATTGTTCCTCTTCGGTTCCGACCGCTGCTGGGTAGGGTCCGATCGGTCCTGATCCACCGGGGGCTGCCATGGTCCAGGCCTCAGCTGAAGTCCGCTGGAGGCCAGCCGGGGTCGAGCTGCATCAGAAAAACCGCGCACCGTTGTTGTTCGTCGGTTTCGCCGATCTCAGCGGCACAACGCTCCAGGCCTGCCAGCGAACGGAGAAATCCCCGATTCGTCTGGTGGGCCCAGCGGACGTAACCCGAGCCCCGCCAACCGCTTTGGCGAAGACGATCGAGCCCACGGTGATAACCGACTCGATATGCGGCGTAGGCCTCGATCGGGTCGCGGGCGAGGTCGCCCAAACGAGCCCAGCCATCCAGGAACGTCGGATGATCGGCCACAACGGCGGCCACGGCGCTCCTGGAGGCGTTGGCGTCGTCGATGTCGAGGGCGGCCTCGAGGCGCGTGACTGCGTCGGCCTCTTCAGGCCCCAGGACGGTCTCGGGCGGTCCACTCGGCGTCATGGATACTTGTGCGTCTGACATGGTTCGAATCTACCGGCCAGCGGTGGCCGCGACGCTGTTGGCCCACGTGGCGAACAGGTCCGGGTGGGACAAGTGAACACGGTGACCCACACCTTCGATCGCGATGGAACGGCCCCGGTGAACCTGATCGGCGAGCTCCGTCGCGGCTTGTTTGAACTCGTTGGTGGATCCGGATCCGTAGCCGGTTGTCAGCGGACTCAAGACATCGCGTGGTTGAACGAATACGACCTGTTCGGTTGTTCGGTGTCGTTCGAGGCGCCGTACTTCGAGATCGATCAAGGAACCCGCATGATCCGCAACACGTCGGTCGCCTGAGAGTCGCCGACCATCCCGGCGAGAACACCAATGAGGTCCCCGGTCCGGATTAGACCCACCGATCTGCCGTGCTCGACGGCTTTGGCCACCCGAAACTCATACGACCACTCGGCTTCTATGACCTCAGGGGCAACCCCCCAGCTGAGCGTTAGCTGTTGCGCAGTTCTTTCGTTCGCTGTCATGCCGAGAATTGGCGTGTGCGGCCGAAATCGCGCCATCGAACGAACGGTGAATCCCGATCCTGAAATGCACAGGAGTGCGGCAAGATCGAGCTCGTTCGCCGCCCTCCAGGTCGCCATCGTCATCGCGTCGGTGATGTTCTCGGACGGGTCGTCGCTGGCCCGCGCCCGTTGGCGAAGTTCGGCGACCCGTAGGGCCCAGGTGTCATAGTCGAACTCGTCGTCGGCTCGAGCCGCTATGCGTGCCATGGTGGCGACCGACTCGACTGGGTGATCACCGATGGCGGTTTCGGCGGACAACATGACTGCGGAAGTGCCGTCGAACACCGCGTTCGCAACATCGGATGCCTCTGCTCGTGTGGGCGTCGGAGCATGAACCATCGAGTCCAGCATCTGGGTGGCAGTGATGACGGGCAATCCACCCGCGATGCACTCGGCGATTATCCGCTTCTGTAGGTGCGGAAGTTCGGCGAGGTCACACTCGGTTCCCAAGTCACCCCTGGCGACCATGATCGCCGCCGAAGCCTCGATGATTCCGTCCAGGTTGTCGATTGCCGCTCTGGTCTCGATCTTTGCGACAACAAGGGGACCACGCGGATGCGGTTCGGTTCCGACTCGGCGGACGTCGTGCGCCGATCTCACGTACGAGACTGCAACCATGTCGACCCCAACCTCTACGAAGGCGTCCAGCTTCTCGAGGTCGTCGGCGGTTGGTGTAGGCAAGCTGAGACGTTCCGACGGAATCCGCATGCCGGGGCGCCCCTTCAACACGCCGCCCGTGGTCACGTGCGCCGTGGCCCCCTGACCGTCGATCTCCTGGATCTCTACCACCACCTGACCGTCGCCGAACGGCAAGGAGTCTCCGGGGCGAATGTCGTTCAGCGTGTGTTCGTATTCGATCTCGACCACTTCACCACTCGATCCATCGAAACCCGGCACGATGCGTATCGAAGAGCCCGTGACCAGCTCAGCCCCTTCCTCTGGGAAAGCGGCAGCTCGAATCTTTGGTCCCGGGAGATCGACCAGGATGCCCACCCGACGTCCCGAGTCCGCAGCGACGGCACGAATGCGACGGTACCGCTCCATCGCCGTGTCAAGGGTGCCGTGAGCGAGCCCTAGGCGGGCCACGTCCATGCCCGCATCAACGAGCTTTCTGAGCATGCTTTCGGAATCGGAGGCAGGACCGATCGTGGCGATAATCTTCGTCCGTCTGGGCATGGCTCAACGCTAGTGCTGACTGGGCCGATTGGCGCGAAGCCAGAGCTAACCGGAGCCAAGGCGTTCGGCTCAGTTGAGCTGAGCTCTCATCCGCATTGCTTTACGACCGAGCTCGACAGCGGCATCCGAGTCAGACATCCCGGCCGCTCGTTCGTACACTTCGGCGGCCCTGTCGAGGGCGCCGCTCGAGGCGAGGTTCGCGCCCAACTGTGCCATCTCGCCGACGCCCACATCCGGGCATCCCGCCCGGACCACGCAGGCCCATCGGATTCCCCGCCGGTCCTCGGTTCGCGAATAGGCGTTGACCAGGTTCGCGGCCATCCGGGAGAGTATCGCTGGCGCCGCAACCGGCTCTAGAAAGCCGCTGTCGAACTGCTCCGGAGCGCCGGTGACCAGTCCGAAGATGTCCTCGCACTCAGTCGGACCCAGCAGACGTCCTTGACTGAAGGCGTCGACGAAGACCGAGGGTTCGCTCTGGTCACGTACCAGGAAGTGGCCCGGCATCGCCACCCCGTCCAGATGCAGTCCCAAGCGCCTCCCAACCTCCATCAGCAGGACCGACAGTGTGATGGGCAAACCCCGGCGGCGGTCGAGGACCGAGTCGAGCAATGAGTTCTCGGGGTCGTAGTAGTCGTCAGCGTCGCCGGTGAACCCCATCTCGACGAATAGGGCGTCTCGCAACCCGTCCAGGGTTGGCGCAGCACAACGGGAGGCGATCGCATCGACTCTGCCACTCTGCTGCTCCAGGTCGAGGTCTGGGCGAGCGTGGGCAGACAACAGGAGCGCTCCCTCGGTCAGGTCGACCGAGGAGCGTGGCCCGTTTACCATCTCGAGGAATCTCGTGGTGGGGTCCATGTTGACGGTTCAGGTGTGGGTGGACATTCAGCCTGACCCTACGACTGCGGAGTGTAAGGCTAGTTTCGATGCGTGAGCCGGCACGCGTTCCTGGACCATCCCGGCCCCATCCCCTTCGCCCATCGCGGAGGCGCCTGGGAGTCACCGGAGAACTCTGTCCAGGCCTTCGACGACGCCGTTCGGCTCGGATTCAGATATCTGGAGACCGACGTCCACCTCACTGCAGACGGCGTCCTGGTGGCGTTCCACGATGATGTATTGGATCGAGTGACCGACCGAGTAGGCAGGCTCGAGGAGCTGCCTTGGTCAGAAGTACGTCAGGCGCGGATCGAAGGGACAGGCGAGATACCAACGCTGGAGCATCTCCTCATGCGTTGGCCCGATACGCGAATCAACATCGATCCCAAAACCGATCGGTCGGTCGAGCCTCTGATCGAGATGATCCGGCTCACGGGATCAGCAGAACGGGTGTGCGTAGGCTCGTTCTCCGATCGTCGGATAGAACGGATCGCTACGGCTCTGGCCGGGCGAGTGTGTGTCGGAATGGGTCCCCGAGCCACCGCCCGCTTGTGGGCGCGAGGTTTTGGTGTCCCTTCGGGCACGATCGTGGGTGACTGCGCCCAGGTTCCGATGTCTTACAAGGGCATCCGCGTCGTGACCGACCGCTTCGTGATCGAGGCCCGCAGGCGTGGCATCCCGGTCCACGTCTGGACGATCGACGACGCCGAACAGATGGGCCGACTGCTTGACCTCGGCGTGAACGGGATCATGACCGACCGTCCGCGCGTGTTGCGAGCGGTGCTGGAAGAGCGCGGGCTCTGGCACGAACCCTGAGTCCGATCGCCACCGACCGACGACACCACGAATTGCCACGTTTGCCTGTGGACGACCTGTGGGTCTCTGCGGGTGTCCTGGGGATTTCGCGGAAATTCCGGGGATAACCCTGGGGATTCACAAATAGCGCTTGACCTGGTGAAATGGGTCCGCGAGAGTCTCTCCCAAGCCAACGACAACGGCGTAGACGGAAGTCGGCACTACCCAGCGGGATGCGGTGGCAGCATCGAAGCCCGGGAAGGCACGAGCCGGCCAAAACTACGTACGGCCGCTGGCCTAGGAAAAGCGAGGGTCCGAAGGTTTCGGCTTGAGGATCCACCAGAACACAGAGGGGCCCTCGGGCCAAGAAGTGAACTGGCAGCGACGGTAACCATGCACCTTCGGGTCGCAAGGACGCCGGCGCCTCGGAACCGGATCAGTGCCTTCGGGTACGGGTACGGACAACTGGAGCCCAACGGCGCAGCACCCCTCACGGGAGAACGCAAAGGGAAGGCAAAGGTAAACCGGAGGAAGCCTTAGGGCGACCAACGGAGAAGAGAAGCAACGCCTGCAACTGTGACCCTTCGGGGAAAGCACGTGCAGCGGAGCCGCTGGACCGCACGGGATGACCCCGGAGAGACTGAACAGCTTCGGCTGAGCGGTAATTCCGGGGTCTTCGTGCGTTTTGGCCGCAATAACGTCTAGCTCACGCCACTAGTCTCCCGACGGTGTCGACAGACCTCGCCAACTCCGCCGACGCCCACCGGGTGGTGCACTACGAAGTCGCCCTGGACGTCGTTGCCACCTTGGCGCCGCTGCAGTCTGGCCCCGGCGACCCAACCAGCGCCAGGTACGACGAAACCTCTTGGAAGGCACTGGGTACTCGAGCCGGACCGGCGACGGTCGCGGCGAGACAGACTGGCCCTTCAGAGGTCTCGTTCTGGTCATGGGGTGCGGGTAGCGACGTAGCGCTTGCCAATGTGGACGGTTGGCTCGGACTGGACGACACCCTGGAGGAGTTCGACCCGAGCCCACACCCGGCGGTCGAACGGATCGCACTCCGGCGGCGTGGAGTTCGGATGGGCCGTTTCGGCCTGGTCTTCGAACGGTTGGTACCGACCATCCTCGGTCAATTGGTGATCGCCGCAGAAGCCAAGAGGAGTTATATGCGACTGGTTGCGCGGCATGGATCCAAGGCTCCCGGACCACTGGCGCTACGGGTGGCGCCCGCGGCGGCCACGCTGTCCGAGCTGGGGAGTCAGGACTTCCACGAGTTCGGCGTGGAGAGAAAGCGAGCCGAGACCATACGGCGGGCCGCGCGAGTGGGCGATCGGCTCGATGCCTGCGCTGACTCCGAGCTGGAATCCGCATACACACTGTTGCAGTCGATCCGTGGGATTGGGCCGTGGACCGCTGCTTCGGTTGGCCGCGTCTGCTTCGGGGATCCCGACGCGGTCATCGTTGGTGACTACAACCTCCCCCACACGGTTGGCTGGGCACTAGCCGGGAAACGTCGCTCGACCGATGAGGAAATGTTGGAGCTGCTCGAGCCCTTCAGGCCCCATCGGGGCCGCGTTCAGGCGATGCTCAAAGGAGGCGACAAGGCTCCCCGGCGGGGTCCCAAGAACCCTTTTCGGGAGATCGAACGTCATTGAGGGGACTATTTCCCCGGCGACTGTTCCCCGACTCATCGGTCCGCTCAGCGCTGGGCACCGTTGCGCGACTTTTCCACATTGCGACCACCGATATCCACAACCCTGTCCTCTGGTTTCTCACAAACAACATGGTCAACAATGCCAACATGGACCAGACCGGGATGAACCGCTATCAGATCACGCTCCTCGGCGACGAGACGCCACACATCGTGCAGGCCGATGGTTATGCCCAGGAGGGGCCCCTGACCACCTTCTTTCTTTGCGATTCCGAGAGCATCCGCCTCGACAGTTGGGCCACACGGCTGGCGAGCTTCCGATCGAGTGACATCAGGATGGTCACATGCTCTGAATCGAGCGGCGAATACCCGAACGTGGCACTGACGTTGGCTGCGAGCTCAGGCTGACTAGGCCGACCCCGGCAGAGCTAGTCTCCAGCGGTGTCCGCTCCGGTAGTCCTCGTCCATGGCCTGGCCACGTCCAGCGCCCGAACGTGGGGGGAGACGGGCTGGCTGGATCTATTGGCCGATGCCGGGCGGGTGACCGCTCCGATCGACCTGCCGGGCCATGGCACGGCTTCGAAACCAAACGACCCGGCGGAGTTCGACGATCTCGAACAACAGGTGGCATCGCAGTTCCCCGCCGAGCGCGTCGACGCCATCGGCTTCAGCCTCGGAGCCAGAATTCTCCTGACGATTGCTGCGGAGGATTCGACGAGATTCGAGCGCCTGGTCGTCGCCGGTGTCGGTCGGAACCTCTTCGAAGCCGACGAGGACCGAGGTCGACGTATCGCGGCAGCCATTGCCGGCGATGCCGATCCCGCCGACCCCGAAGCGTCACACTTCTCGAGCCTTGCAGCAGCCCCAGACGTGGACAGATCGTCGCTGGCCGCATTGATGGCGTCTCGACGTCCACCCCTCGAACCGGACACCCTTGCCGAAATCGCCTGCCCGGTACTCGTGGTCATCGGGGATCAGGACTTCGCCGGACCTGCTGACATGTTGGCCGGGGCCTTGCCCGATTCCGAGCTCCGGGTCTTGAAAGGGGTAGATCACTTCGCCACACCGAAGAGTTTCGAATTCCTCGACGCTGCCCTGGACTTTCTCGGGGCTTCCCCGGTCTGAAGCCCGAGCCTGACGGCGGATCACCGATGCTGTTGGACGTTCTTCTGACCGTCGTTCTCTTGGTGGTTCTCAGCATTCCGCTGGCCATCACCGCTTGGGCGTTCCTCGATGCAGCGTCGCGGCCGAAGTGGGTCTGGGCATTCTGCGGGCGCCGCCAGATTGTCTGGATGTGCGGGATCGCCTTCGGCGTTCTCACGGTGGTGGGTGGTTTGTTGATCTCGGGGTACTACCTCAAAAGGGTGCGTAGCGAGCTGGCGCGTGTCGAATCGGGCGACCTGCTCGACTGACACCGTCGGGCACAGCAGCGTTCGACCGTCAGCGGGCGCGGATTTGTGCGCCGGAATCTCGGTTCGAGCGCCCGCCCGCTCGCTGTTCAGCGCAACTGTTGCGTCGTGGGATCCAGCGGAGACGGCATGACCGTCTGACCACCGAGGAACGCGTCAACCGATGCCGCACACGCCCGACCTTCGGCGATTGCCCAAACGATGAGGCTCTGACCTCGACCCATGTCGCCTGCGACGAAGACCCCCGGCTCGCTAGACATCCAGGTTCCATCTCTGGCGACGTTGCCCCGATTGTCGAGCTCTACGCCGAGGTCCTCCAGCAGCGGGCCGCGCTCTGGTCCGACGAAACCCATCGCTAAGAGAGCGATGTCGGCGTCGAACACGGTTTCGGTTCCCTCGATGGGTTCGAAGCGCATCCCCGAGTCATCGATGATCTGTTCGACTTCGACGGTTTCGAGACCGGTGAGTCGCCCGTTCTCGCCTACGAATCGCACAGTGTTGATCGAGAACACCCTTTCACCGCCCTCTTCGTGGGCGGATGAAGTCCGATGCACCAGTGGCCAGGTCGGCCACGGCGTCGAGTCAGCTCGGCTGTCGGGCGGTCTGGGCATGATCTCGAACTGATGAATGGACGCTGCGCCATGGCGATGTGCTGTGCCGAGACAGTCGGCGCCGGTGTCTCCCCCGCCGATGATGATGACTCGCTTGTCCTCGGCCGAGAAGGGGTGTTCGGTCAGGTCACCCTCTTGGATCCTGTTTGCAGGCGGAAGGAACTCCATCGCCTGGTAGACACCTTTCAGCTCCCGCCCTGGGATCGGCAGATCACGCCACTGGGTCGCGCCTCCCGCGAGGACAAGTGCGTCGTACTCCTCGCGAAGTCGATCGACGGTCACGTCGGTGCCGACGTCGACGCCTGTCTGGAACTCGGTGCCCTCTTCGGCCATCTGCTCGAGCCGCCTGTCGAGGAACCGCTTCTCCATCTTGCACTCGGGAATGCCGTACCTGAGTAGCCCCCCGATACGATCCGCCCGCTCCATCACGACGACCGTGTGTCCGGCTCGGGTGAGCTGCTGGGCAGCGGCGAGGCCGGCCGGACCTGATCCCACCACTGCCACTCGTTTGTCGGTCCTGACGCTCGGTATGACCGGCGTTACCCAACCTTCTGCCCAGGCGCGCTCGATTATCTCGACCTCGACCTGTTTGATCGTGACCGGATCTTCGTTGATACCGAGCACACATGCGGCTTCGCACGGCGCCGGACAAAGTCGCCCCGTGAACTCAGGGAAGTTGTTTGTCGCGTGCAGCCGGTCGATGGCGTCGCGCCAGTGGTTCCGGTAGACGAGATCGTTCCAGTCCGGAATCAGGTTGCCCAGTGGGCAGCCGTTGTTGCAGAACGGAATCCCGCAGTCCATGCACCTCGAGGCCTGGTCTGTCAGGGCCTCCGCGTCGAATGGATCGTAGACCTCGTGCCAGTCACGCAACCGCACGGGAACATCGCGGCGGCTCGGCAACTCGCGGCCGTACTTCATGAACCCTCGGACATCACCCATCGTGACCTCGAACCATCATCCGTGCGCCGCGGCCATCACGGCCATACCCGGGTCGCTGCCCTCGCGCTCGGCAGTTTCGATCGCTTCCAGCACACGTTTGTAGTCGCGCGGCATGACCTTGCAGAAGCGCTCCACCTCGGTGTCCCAGTCGGAAAGGATTGCCGCTGCCCGATCCGAGCCGGTCTCAGCGTTGTGGCGCTCGATACGGTCCCGCAGCCAAGCCCGATCCTCGTCGTCCATCGGGTCGAGGTCGACCATCTCGGGGTTCACTCGCTCCGCGAAGGTTGCGTCGGAGTCGTAGACAAACGCTATGCCGCCCGACATCCCGGCACCGAAGTTCCGTCCCGAGTCGCCGAGGATCACTGCACGGCCACCGGTCATGTATTCGCAGCCATGGTCACCGATGCCCTCCACCACGGCGATGGCGCCCGAATTACGAACACAAAAGCGCTCTCCGACCGTGCCTCGCAGATATAGCTCACCGGCTGTCGCACCGTAGAGGATGACGTTGCCGGCGATCACGTTGGTGGCCGCGTCGAAAGGCGATGCGGGGTCGGGCCGTACAACAACGCGCCCGCCGCTCAAACCCTTGCCGACATAGTCGTTGGCGTCGCCGGTAAGCCTCAGGGTGATACCCCGGGGAACGAATGCGGCAAAGCTGTTGCCGGCCGAACCGGTGAAATCGATCTCAATCGTGTCGTCGGGTAGCCCGTCGGCGCCCCATTTCGACGTGAGATGGTGCCCCAACATGGTCCCGACGGTTCGATTGACGTTTCGGATCGGCAGCTCGAGGCTGACCTTGTCTCCGTGATTGAGCGCTCCACTCGCCAATTGAATGAGGGTTTGATCGAGCGCGTGTTCGAGGCCGTGGTCCTGGCTGGTTGTGCAGAGTCGGGCTGCGCCATCCCTCAACCGTGGTGCGTACAGGATCGGAGACAGGTCGAGGCCGGCTGCCTTCCAGTGGTCGACCCCGTCGGAGACATCGAGCGACTCGACATGTCCAACGGCTTCGGCGATGCTGCGGAACCCGAGTTCCGCCAGCAACTCACGTACCTCTTCGGCTACGAACTCCATGAAGTTCACGACGTGGTCGGCCTGGCCCTCGAACTTCTCACGCAGCTCCGGGTTCTGAGTCGCTACGCCCACCGGACATGTGTCGAGATGACACACCCGCATCATCACGCAGCCCATAACCACCAGTGGTGCGGTGGCGAAGCCGAACTCCTCGGCTCCCAACAGCGCTGCGATCACAACATCGCGCCCCGTCT
>JBPCTU010000046.1:0-4676 GCA_051011515.1 Acidimicrobiales bacterium | reverse complement strand
CTCGTTCGTCACGATTCTTTGCGTAGGTGTGCTGTTGGGTGCGCCCTTCTGGCTCTGGTTCAAACGCGACATGAAGTGGTGGAGCCCTCAGGGGGTGATACTCGGGCTGGCGCACATCAGTGCGACGTTGGCGTTGGCCCGTAGCGCAGGCTTGCAGGACGAACTTGGCGGAGCGCTGCTACTGGCTGCGCCGATTGTGGGTGGGCTGTTGCTGTTGTCGGCGTTGGTTGCTTGGGTGTCACCTCGCATGAGCACGGCGACTTAGCGGCCTCGCCGATACACGAAACGAGTCGGTATCGGGCACACTGTCAGGGTGATTCTCGACCCCCCAGATCACAACGAACTCGACGACGACGAGAACAACGACGACGCTGCGGCCCCGGCAACCAAGAAGAAGGCCGGCGGAGCAGTGAACGTATTGGGCGCGGCCATGTTGGCAATCGGCGACATCCTCGAACCCGAGAAGACCGACGTCGAGATTGTTCAGGCCGACGATGACGACGACCGCATCGACGACCTGCCGTTCAAGATCGACTTCGGCGACCTGCCTCCACTCGAGTAGCAGCCGAGCGTTCGACTCGCGGCTAGTCCGGTGAGTCGGACTTCTGTTCGAGTAGCCGTTCGTAGACAGCGAGGGTGGTGTCGATGACTTGTTGTTGGTCGAACTCGTCGCGGGCTTTGATGACAGCGGCAGCGGACATTCGTTCACGTAGATCGGTGTCGGAGACCAGCTTCGACAACGCCTCGGCGAACGCCCGAGCATCGCGGACCGGCACCAACATGCCGTTGGTGCCCGCGGTGACCACTTGCCGGCACCCGCGAATGTTCGTGGCCACGATCGGCAACCCACAGGCCGCAGCCTCCATTGCAGACCGAGGGAATCCTTCGCGATGTGACGCCAGCACGTAGATGTCCATGGCCCAGTACAGGCTTTCGACGTCTTCTTGGTGCCCCAAGAAGCTGACCCCTGCAGCTTCGGCCTCGGCCATCAACTCGCTGCCCAACGCATCGGCCTTGTCGGGTTCGTGGGGCCCGACAACCACCAGCTTCGCGGTGGGGTGCGTCCTGCGGATGTGGCCGAACGCTTCGAACAGCTCGGCGTAACCCTTCTCGAGCACCAATCGTCCCACGGCCCCGATGACGATGTCGTCCTCGTCCACGCCCAGATCGGCCCGGGACTCAGCTCGTTCAGTCTCGCTGGGTGGCCGGAAGCGCTCGAGATCGACGCCGTTGCCCAACAGATGAATCCGAGACTCGGGCACCCGCAAACGCCGCAACACGGCTACGTCTTCGGGATTCTGAACCAGTTCGGCGTCGGAGAACCCAGCCGCCAAACGTTCGAGGCTGTAGACGGCGCTGCGCCTGGCCAGAGCATCGGAGGGTTGGGCATACAGCCCGTGAACCGTGTTGACCACAACCGGCACCCGAGCCACCCGAGCCGCGATGCGGCCATAGACCCCGGGTTTGGGGTTGTGGGTATGGACGATGTCGGGCTCGATTTCTCGGAATAACCCGTACACCTCGCGCAGAGCCAGCAGATCGCTGCCGAGGGCCATCGATCGAGTGGCGTTCTCGAGGGGGATGAACTCGACGCCGCGGGCTTCGACAGCTTCGACGAACGGGCCGGGTGCCGATGCGGCCATCACTTCGTATCCCGCGTCGGAGAAGGCCGACAGCTGTGGACCCAACAACAGCTCGAGGCTGATGTCGGTGGTTGTCAGGTGAATCAGGCGCGGCATGCCCAGCGATCCCTACCTGCTGGCGTCGGCGTAGCGACGTTTGTTGACCAGATCTCGCAAACGATCTTCGAAACCCATGCCACCAGCAGCCTTGCGCCGGAACCAGGTCATCCCGTCGCTGCGCTGAATCGGGGAGCGAGCGAGCAGATAGGGGTCGGTGCTGCCGTAGGGGTTGGGTCGAGTACCGGCGATGGCTGCCGACCCGAACCTTTCGCGCACCAAGACATCGGCGGCCGGGCTGGGCGGCAAGGCTTTGGGGTAGGCGAAGTGCCGCGGGGCCGTTCCCAGGTGGGTGCCGATGGCATCGATCGACTTGTCGAGCTCGTCGGCGACGGCTGGGCCCTCGAGGCGGTCGAGCAATGCATGGGTGTGAGTGTGGGAGCCGACGTAGACCAGTCCGGTGCTGACGGCAGCGGACAGAGCCGACCACGACAGAACCGGATCGGACGGCTGCCAGAACCCGTGGTCTGCATCGACGAACCCGGTGGCCAGGTAAAGGGTCATCGGAATCTGATGCTGCTCGAGAATCGGGAGCGCATTCTCGACAACGTCGGGGGTTCCGTCGTCGAAGGTGACGACTACCGGATCAACAGTTTGCTCTTCAGGGCCGGACACGGCCGCGAGAGCGTCGTCGAGTGATGTGACCCGGCCCGACTCGGCCAGCTCGGCCATCTGGTCGGCGAACACCGAAGCGTCGAGGTCGACCTCGTTGCCGCTGCCCGCGCCGACTCGGTGGTAGATGAGCACCGTTGCACCCGCCGGCGGGCGTTTCAGGTAGTCGACACCAGCTGACACCGGTTTCAGGGCAGATCGGGCGAGTTGTTTGAGCATCAGAGCTTCTGTTGTTCAGCCGAAGCCGATGAACATGGCCAACATGACGGTGGCCAGCGCCAACGTGGCACCCCAGTGCGCGAAGACGACTTGGCGATGGCCAACAGCCATCTGGTGCATCAGCCGGCCTTCCATCGCCTGCATTTCGCCCCTGACTGCGGTGAACTCGCCCGTCATCTCGGCTCTGATCCCTGTGAATTCGGCCCGCAGCTCTGCGAACTCTCCACGCAGCTCCGCCATTTCGCCGCGCAGCTCGATGCGTACGTTGTCGACGTCGGTCTTGGTGGCAAGTTCTGAGTAGTCGAGGTTTGGCATGGCTTCCATCGCTGCGGCTGCCAGGTCGGTGCCGATCAGATCTTCGAACGCTTGGCGCAACCCAAGCCTGGTGTTCTCGTCGATTGCCATTGTGACAGGTCCTTCGGTGGAGAGTGCACGAAGGAGGAAGCTGGCCGCACAGTAGCGAGGCGGTGTGACAGCATCGACAGCGGACTCAGCCAACAGCCGTATGGTTTTGCCCGATGCCATCGGAGATCACCATTCGGCGCGCCACCGACGACGACATAGACGCCATCATCGAGGTCGCCGGCACGGCGTTGGGTTGGGCGCCAGGTGAGCCCCATGCCGACCTGTTTCGGTGGAAACATCTCGAGAACCCATTCGGCGTATCTCCCATGTGGGTCGCCGAAGCCGACGGCCGATTGGCCGGTTTCAGAGCGCTCATGCGATGGGAGCTGATCGACGCAGACGGAACGACGGTCACCGCTGTCAGGGCCGTCGACACCGCAACCCACCCGGACTTCCAACGTCGCGGCATCTTCTCCAAGCTGACAATGGCCGGCATCGACGCCATGGCTACCGAAGGCGTGGACATCGTCTTCAACACACCGAACTCGCAGTCGCGCCCCGGATACCTGAAGTTGGGGTGGATCGATGTGGGCCGCCTGCCGGTCGCTTTCCGGCCAACGGGCACCAAGGCTGCCATCAAGGTCTTGAAGGCCCGTACGGCTGCTGAGAAATGGTCCGAGCCGACCGACGTTGGCGAGCCGGCTGCTGATGTCTTGGTCGACGCTGGGCTCGAACAACTACTCACAGGCCAGCCTCGGCCCGACGGACTGTCGACCAAGAACTCCCTCGCCCTCTTGCGATGGCGCTACCGGCTCGAGCCGATGCACTACCGAGCCTGGGTCCCCGATGGCATTGACGGGGGAGTGGTGCTGTTTCGAGTGCGCCGACGAGGCCAGGCCGCAGAGTGCACGATCGGAACTGTCCTGGCGCCCAAAGCCGACCCCGCTCGCAAACGTTCTCTTCTTGCAACCCTCGCCAAAGCCAGCGTGGCCGACTACCTGCTCAAGCTCGGCCCAGCCGACGCCAGGGGAGGGTTCATGCCCGCGCTGGGCCTCGGACCTCGCCTGACAGCCAGGGCCGTCTCGTCAGAGCCAGACCCCGACATCAGCCACTGGCGATTCGAGTTGGGCGACATAGAGCTGTTCTGACCGCCGCCTGGCGAATCAGACGCCAAGCCAAAACAGCCTTCCAAAACGGGCGATGCCCGACCGAGCCGAGCGGGGGAGGGGTGCCTACTCGGTCGGTCGGGCTCGACACACCCGTTCACGGGGTGAGAACTCGTTTTGTGTTGTATGGCCCTGGCCTGTGGAGCAGGCTGGAAGCGTTCGGAATCGGGGCGAGACCGAACGGGCTCTGCTCCAACAGGCCCGGGCCTAACTGAGCTGCGCCGAAGCGAGCTCAGTCCGCCGTTCAGCTTGGGGGAAGCAGCACGGCGTCGATGGCGTGGATGATGCCGTTGCTGGCCTGAATGTCGGCCTGGACGACCGTTGCCTCGTTGACCATGACGGTGTCGCCGTCAACGCTGATGGCAACCGTTGCGCCATTGACAGTTTCGACGTCTTCGCCGTCGAGTTCGACGACGTCGGCTGCTGGCACTTCACCGGCCACTACGTGGTAGGTGAGGACAGCGGTCAGTGTCTCGGTGTCGGCAAGCAGCTCTTCTGCGGTGAGATCGAGCGCCTCGAGAGCGGCGGCGAAAGCATCCTCGGTCGGCGCAAACACTGTGAAAGGCGCGAGAGGTAGCCTCTGCCCGTGCAATAC